>NZ_BAABGZ010000082.1:0-275966 GCF_039541835.1 Hymenobacter saemangeumensis
TACACGCTCGCGTAAATCGGTTGAATAGGCCTTCATCCTGCTAAGTTCGCACAATCCTGTACATGCATCGCGAAACCGCTCTAGTTAAAAGTTAAAAGTGAAGAGTTAAAAGCGGTTCTGCTTTTTAACTTTTAACTCTCAACTTTTAACTCCGCCATACCGCCTAACTTGCCGGCTATGCCCAAGCTTTCGGTTATCATTCCCTGCTACTACAACGAGGCCAACATCCCCGTCACCAGTCAGGAGCTACTGGCCGCCGAGCGCCTGTTTCCGGCCGATGTCACCTTCGAGTATGTGATGGTCGACGATGGGTCGGGCGACCAGACCCTGGCCGCGCTGCTGGCTTTTCAGCGGCAGTGCCCCGACAAGGTGCGCGTGGTGGAGCTGGCCGGCAACGTGGGCTCGTACAACGCCATTGTGGCCGGCATGGCCCACGCCACGGGCGACTGCCTGGCCGTGACCGGGGCCGACCTGCAGGACCCTCCCGAGCTCATGGCCCAGATGTATGGCTACTGGCAGCAGGGCTTTCGCCTGGTGCTGGGCAACCGGCAGGACCGGGAAGAAACCGGCCCCGCCCGCTGGCTGGCCGATACCTTTCACTGGCTCATGAAGCGCTTGGCCTTGCGCAACATTCCCGATGGAGGCTTCGACTTCGTATTCTTCGACCGGCAGGTAGCCAACGAGGTGCTGCGCCTGCACGAGCGCAACAGCAACGTGTTTTACCTCATGGTATGGCTGGGCTACGCCTACGTGAGCATCCCCTACGTGCGGCGCAAGCGCAGCATCGGCCGCTCGCGCTGGACGCTGGGCAAGAAAGTAAAGCTGCTGCTCGACTCCCTGCTCTCGTTTTCCTTCGTGCCCATCCGCGCCATCTCACTCATTGGGCTGAGCCTGGGCATTATTGCCACGCTGTATGGCTTCTACATCATTGGCCTGCGCCTGGTGAGCCCCAACGAGCCCCAGGGCTGGACCACGCTCATGGTGGTGCTGCTGTTTGTATCGGCCTTTCAGATGACGGCCCTGGGGGTGATTGGCGAGTACGTGTGGCGCGGGCTGGATGCCGCCCGCAACCGGCCGCTGTACGTGGTGAAGCAAGTGCACGAGCCGGGTGGCCAAACCGGGCCAGTATCTTTGCCCTGATGCAGGCGCAGGTTCCTTTTCTCTCGTTTGAGTTTCAGCACGGGCAGGCCCGGGAAGCCATTCTGGCCGCTATGGCCCGGGTCTACGACTCGCACTGGTACGTGCTGGGCGAGGAAGTGCGCCGCTTTGAGCAGGAGTACGCGGCGTTCAACGACGTGCGCGAGTGCGTGGGCGTCGCCAATGGGCTCGACGCCCTGGTGCTGGCCCTGCGGGCCCTGCATATTGGGCCGGGCGATGAAGTCATTGTGCCATCGAATACCTACATCGCCAGCTGGCTGGCCGTAACGCAGGTGGGCGCCACACCGGTTCCGGTGGAGCCCGAGCTGGCCACCAGCAACCTCGACCCGGCGCTGATTGAGGCGGCCATTACGCCCCGCACCCGGGCCATTATGCCCGTGCACCTGTATGGCCAGGCCTGCCGCATGCCCGAAATCATGGCCATTGCCGGGCGGCACAGCCTGCTGGTGGTAGAAGACAATGCCCAGTCGCAGGGCGCGGCGTTCGACGGGCAGCTAACCGGGAGCTTCGGGTCCGCCAGCGGTACCAGCTTCTACCCCGGCAAAAACCTTGGCGCTCTGGGCGACGCCGGCGCCGTCACCACCAACCGCCCCGAGCTGGCCCGGCAGCTGCGTGTACTGCGCAACTACGGCTCGGAGCGCAAGTATCACAACGAAGTGGTGGGCTACAACTCCCGCCTCGACGAGCTGCAGGCGGCCGTGCTACGTGCCAAGCTGCCGCTGCTGGCCCAGTGGACGCGGCAGCGCCAGCAGCTGGCCAGCTGGTACGGGCAGCACTTGGCCGGCATTGAGGGCCTGCGCCTGCCCGCCCTGAGCCCGGGCGCCAGCCACGTGTACCACCTCTACGTGGTGCACCATGCGCAGCGCGACGCCCTGCAGCACCACCTGACGGAGCAGGGAATTGGCACGCTCATTCACTACCCCGTGCCGCCGCACCGGCAGCCGGCCTACGCGCACCTGGGCCTGCCGCCCGGAGCCTTGCCCATTGCCGAGGCGCTGGCCGCCACCTGCCTGAGCCTGCCCCTGTGGCCGGGCATGACGGAGGAGCAGGTAGCGGCCGTGGCGGCCGCCGTACGCAGCTTCCGGCCGCTGCCTGGCCCGCATGCGCATTAGTTTAAACGCCGCATGCCAAACACCGCGTTTCTTCCCTTCCTGCTCCAGGCCCTGGCCCTGTTGGGCGCCAGCTTCGGCCTGGGCGAAGGCCTGCTGCGGCTTATGCGCACCCGGCCGCTCGAACCGTACTTTCGGCTTTTTCTGGCCCTCACGCTGGGCCTGAGCGTGCTGGTGGGAAGCTATGCGGCTGTCAGGACTAAGGGAGTAAGCATCATGCTGCCTTTGCTGGGGCTGATGCTGTTGCTGCTGCCCGCGTTAAAGCCCAAGGCTGATGAGCCAGATTCTTCGCTTGTAGATAGGCCTGCTCCGGCGGCTCACCCCACCCGGCCCTGGCCAGCGGCTGGCCTGGTGCTGCTGGCTGCCCTTATACTTTTTGCCACCCGCTGGGCCCTGCTCTACGACCCCGCTTCGCCCTTCCTGCTGACGCCTTTTCAGGACTACATCTATTACGGGCGGGTAAGCGAAGCGCTGAACCGGACGGGAGTGGAAGCCCGCTCGCTGGAGCAGCTTTTTCCGCAGTTTCTGAACGTGCAGCCCTACCACTACTACGAGCTTTGGCTTAACGCCCTGTTGTTGCGTGTAAGCAGCCACCCAGCCGTGTGGAGCCTGTACCTGTCGACTTACACGGTGCTCACCACCCTGGTTTTTGTGGGTTTTCGGGCCCTGCTGGCGTATTTCGGCTGGCGCGGGGTGCAGGCGGCCGGCCTGGCCCTGGGTATGCTGCTGGTCAGCGGCGTGTACTGGCCCGCTTTCGAGCTGCATTCCTTCGCGGAGGGGGGACGCTACGTGGCCACCAGCCTGCTCTTGCTCGAACCCAAGCTCAGTGCCATCTATATCTTCCTGCTGCTGGGCAGCCTGCTGCTGCTGCACCGGCAGTGGCGGGCGGCGGGGCTAGCGCTGGCGGCCCTGCCGCTGGTGTTCGTCACCACCATTCCGGCCGTGGCCGGGGCTTTGACGGGGCTGGTGCTCTGGCTGCGACGGCGCCTGCACCAGCCGCAGCTGCTGGGCCTGCTGCTGCCTTTTTTTCTGAGCTTGCTGTATCTGGCCGCGTTCTACCTGCTGCAGCTGCCTGCCGAGTCGCCTCCCGGGCCTGGCAACGCCCCCTTGCTAATGCAGTTGCCGGCGCTTGGGCAATGGCGCACCCTGGTGAATGTGCTGGGCGGTACCCTAATCAACGTGGCTCTGTACGCCGGGGCCTATGCGCTGCTCTTCGTCGTGCTAGGGTGGGGGAGGCTGCGCGCAAGCGGGCAGCGCTGGTCTTTTGGCCTGAAAGTACTTCTGGGCGGCCTGCTGCTTAGCACGGGGCTCTCAGCCCTGGCTTTCACCCTCACGGCCCATCTTCCCGACAGCTACCAGCTGCTGGGCAACACCTTCCCGCCCTTCTTGGCCCTGGCAGTGGCCGGCATTGCCGCCGCCCTGCTGCGGGGCAGCTCCCGGCTGCGGCGTACGATGGCGCTGGCCGGCCTGCTGGCCCTGGCCTGGGTAAACCACCGCCGGCTCTTTACCCACGACCATTCCATGCACAAGGTCACGCGCTTCTCGCCGGCCTTCCTGCAGCAGGTGCGCGGCGCATTAGCTGAAGTAGGGAACCGCGGCGGCTTCTTCATGGCCGATGCCGACTACGAAACCATCTACCACCTCACCCAGGATACCTTCACCCGGGGCACTTACGTCTCCAACTTCAGCCGCGACTATACCCTGGTGTCCTTGTCGGCCCCTGACCTGCCCACGCTGCGCACCGACCCCCGCTTTGCCCGCGACACTGCGGCGGCCGTAGCCTGCATTCGGCGCGCTTCCCTGGCCCGTTTTGTGCAGCTCAACGCCCGACAGGGCCGGCGCTGGCCCCCAGACAGCGCGCAGTACCAGCTGGTCGTTCAGCACAAGCTGCGCTTTCTCTGCCTGGCCCCGGCCGTTGCCTTGCCAGCTACCTTACAACCCCTGGTGCAGGCCCGCTACCAGGATGCTGTGTCGGGTGAGGCGTTTGTGGTGCTCAAACCCTATCCGCCTACGCAGGCCGCGCCCAGCGCCTCCGCTTCTTTCTAATTGCTTATGTTGCCCACAAACCCGCCCGTCAGCATTGTCATCACGTCGATATACCCACCCACGGAAGCCGTACGGCGCTTTGCCGGGCGGGCGGGCTACCAGACCATTGTGGTGGGCGACCGGAAAACGCCGGCCGACTGGCAGGCCCCCGGCGTGGTGTATTTGTCGGTAGCCGAGCAGGAAGCCGCGGGGTTCCGGCTGAGTACCCGCCTGCCGTACAACCACTATGGCCGCAAGATGATGGGCTACCTGCACGCCATCCGCACCGGGGCCCAGGTGATTGTCGACACCGATGATGACAACCTGCCGTATCCCGACTGGGAGTTTCCGCCTATGGAAGGCAGCTACGCCACGGCTCCGGCCGGAAAAGGCTTTGTCAACATCTACAAAAGCTTTACTACTCACCACATCTGGCCCCGTGGCTATCCGCTCGACCTTATTCTGAGCCCCGCTCACAACCTGAGCGAGGAGCAACTGCTGCCCGCGCCGGCCCGGGTGGGCGTCTGGCAGGCCCTGGCCGATGGCGACCCCGACGTAGATGCCATCTACCGCCTGGTTGACAACACGGAGGTGTTCTTCGACCAGCGCCCGCCCATTGTGCTGGCCGAGGGCACGCTCTGCCCGTTCAACTCCCAGAACACTGCCCTGCGCCGGGAGCTGTTCCCGCTGCTTTACCTGCCGGCCTACGTCACGTTCCGCTTCACAGATATTCTGCGCGGACTGGTGGCCCAGCCCATTATGTGGGCCCACGGCTACCGGCTGGGCTTCACCCAGGCCACCGTGCAGCAGATACGCAACCCCCACGACTACCTCAAGGATTTTGAGTCGGAGATTCCCTGCTACCTGCACCCCAACCGCGTGGTGGCGGCGGTTCGCGCCGTAGTAGAGCCGTCGGTGCCGGTAGGGGAGAACCTGCGCCGCGCCTACGCCGAGCTGGCCCGGCAGGGGCTGGTGCCGGCCGAAGAAACCGAGCTGCTCGAGCTCTGGCTGGCCGACCTGGCGGCCCTCACTACGTAAGCAGCCCCATGCAGGAGTTTCCGTCCGTGTCCGTCATCATCCCGTCCTGGAACCAGGGGCGGTTTATCGAGCGCACCCTCTTAAGCATTCTGCGCCAGGACTACCCCGGGGCAGTGCAGGTTATCGTGTCCGACGGCGGCTCAACCGATGAGACCGTGGCCGTGCTGCAGCGCTACAGCGAGCAGATTACCTGGTGGTCGGCACCCGACCGCGGCTTTGTGGATGCCGTGAGCAAAGGCCTGGCCCGGGCCACGGGCGAGGTGGTCGCCATTCAAAGCAGCGACGACTTCTACCTGCCCGGCGCCTTCCGGCACATGGCCCTGGCCTTCCGGCAATTTCCGGAAGCGGGCTTTATCTCCGGGGGAGAGTACGGCATCGACCTGCACGACCGCATCGAGTATGTCAACGCCTTTACCGGCCTCATCACCCCGCATTCCATTTTATTTCGGTTTGTGCCCCCCCAGCACAGCACCTTTGCCCGGCGCCCCGTGCTGGAGCTGGCCGGCGGCATGCGGGCCGAAGTAGACATGTGCGCCGACATTGATTTGTGGTACCGCGTGGCCCACTTCGCGCCGGGCCAGGCCATCCCCCAGCTGCTGTCTGCCTACCAGCTGCACCCCGAGCAGCGCACGGCCACCTCGCCCAAATGGTTTTCCAGCCTGGTAAACATGGTGGAAAGCTGCGAGGCCGATGCGTTCTACGGCCAGCGCTTTCGCCTGCAGCCCGCCGAGCGCCGCAGCCTCTACACGTACTGGGAAGTAAACTGGGCTGCCCGGCGCAGCCTGGCCGAAGCCCGGCCCCTGGCCTGGCGCAAGCTGCCAGGCCTGCTGGGCTACAGCCCCCGAACCCGCCGCACGGTGCTGGGTGCCACCATCGTGCCGCTGCTGAAAAAGCTGCTTCCCGCACGCCTGCTGGCCTGGCTCCGGCCACCGTCCTATCAGGCGACGTATGAGCAGGCAGTCGACTTTACCTGGTGGAAAAGCTGAGCTACCTGCCAATAAGCACAGGCTAGCCATCTTTGCCTTCTAATTATCAATCCGCGAACGTTAAGCCAGGCCAGGAGTAAGCCGCAGGGAAGAGTTGGCTTTGTAGTAAATGGAAAAAAACGCCAAAATATACGTCGCCGGTCACCGCGGCATGGTCGGCTCGGCCCTGCTGCGCCGCCTGCGTGCGGCCGGGTTCAGCCAGCTGCTGCTGCGCACTTCCCAGGAGCTGGATTTGCGCAACCAGGCCGCCGTAGCGGCCTTTTTTGCCCAGGAAAAGCCGGATTACGTGCTGCTGGCCGCGGCCAGAGTGGGCGGCATTCAGGCCAACTGCGACTACCCCGCTGATTTTCTGTGCGACAACCTGCTGATTCAAACCAACGTCATCCATCACGCCTACCTCAACGGGGTGAAGAAGCTGCTGTTTCTGGGGTCGTCAAGCGTGTACCCCAAGGCGGCCCCGCAGCCTCTGCAGGAGGAGGCCTTGCTCACCGGCCCGCTGGAGCCCACCAACGAGGCGTATGCCGTGGCCAAGATTGCCGGCATCAAGCTCTGCGATGCCTACCGCCGCCAGTATGGCTGCAACTTCATCTCGGCGCTGGCCACCAATCTTTACGGCCCCTACGACAACTACGACCTGCAGCGGGCCCACGTACTGCCGGCGCTGCTGCGCAAGTTTCACGAAGCCAAGGAGCAGCAGGCGCCCGAGGTGGAGGTGTGGGGCAGCGGCACGCCCCGCCGCGAGTTTCTGCACGTAGATGACCTGGCCGATGCCTGCCTCTTCCTGCTGCAGCACTACAACGAGCCCGGCGTAATAAACGTGGGCACCGGCCAGGACCTCAGCATTGCCGAGCTGGCCCAGCTGGTAGGCCGCGTGGTAGGGTACGACTGCCGCATCCGCTTCAATGGCGACTTCCCGGATGGCGCGTCAGCCAAACGCCTGGATGTGAGCCGGATGGCCGGCTTGGGCTGGCATGCCTCCATAGCGCTGGAAACCGGAGTCCGGGCCGTGTACCAGGATTTTCAGCAAGCCGTCGCGGTCTGAGCAAGCAGCCATGATAAAAGCCACGCTGTACGTGCGGGAACACCCTTGCCTGAGCAACGACGCTATTTTCTCAGGCGCTCCCATGGAGGGCATGAAGTCCGACGCCTTTATGGTGATTGAGCTGCGGCGCCTGCTGGCCGAGCACGGCATCGCCCTGGCCACCCAGGAAGTGCATCCTCCCAGCGAATCGGCCATCGTTATCAGCCACGACCATTCCCTGCCTTTCCAGGCCATGCGCCGGGCACCGGGACAGAAGTGGTACCTGCTGCTCTACGAAACCGCCACCTACCACCCGCACAACTACCAGCCCGAAAACCAGCAGGTGTTCGACCGGATTTTCACTTACAACGAAACGGTCGTCGACAACCGGCGCTTTTTCTTGTACCGATACGCCATCGACTTTGAGTCGTATCCCCCGTTTCAGCGGGTAACGGAAGCGGAATTCAACCGCCGCAAGCTGTGCACCCTCGTTGCCGCGGCCTTCGGCATCAGCCCCGCCCAGCCGGGCTCGGGCTCCCTGTTGCACGAGCGGTACCAGGCCCTGAAATGGTTTTCCGATAACCACCCGGAAGAGCTGGACTTTTTCAGCCGCGGCATCGACGAGAAGGAGCTGCAGAGCCTGCGCGGTGCGGGCCTGCTGCGCCGGGTGCTGCCTGCAGCTTTTTTCACCTGGCTGGGCCATCGCCGCCGCCGGGTGTTCGACCGCGTTTTCCGGGGCTCCATTCCGCCCGACGATAAAATCAGCCGGCTGCGCGACTACCGGTTTGCTATTGCCTACGAGAACACTGGCAACGTTCCCGGCTACCTTTCCGAAAAGCTGTTCGACTGCCTGGCTGCCGGCGTAATCCCCATTTATCTGGGCGACCCCACCGTGACAAAGACCATTCCGGCCGACTGCTTTATCGACCGGCGCCTTTTTCCCTCGTATGAGGCGCTCTACGCCTACCTCAAGCAGATGGATTACGCCGAGTATGCCCGCCGTATAGCCAGCATCGAAGCTTACCTGGCCGGGCCAGGACCGGCTCAGCTTAGCTCCCGGTCCAACGCCCAAGCCATTGCCAAAGTACTGCTGCAAGACCTGGAGCCGTCGGGGTAAATAGGACTTAAATTCGGTCACCCAGTCTTTTTGCCGTACTTTTGCAAGCTCGTTAAAGGGGCTACCTAACCTTAGGCTATAGCAATTTTTAAAGGTTATCACACTTTTTTGACACCCGATTCTACCTACACTGCCTCCGGCAAAACCCTGGCTGCTTCGTCAGAGTAAATCGGTCGCGGCAACTCGCCTCCGTCTTACCTTTGCGAGCAGCATTCTAACTGCCAGGACTTTCTTCTTCTTCCCTTTTTCTCCCGAATCCGACCTTTCATTCATGGCTGACACCACTCCCATGCCGCTTGTCGCCGGTGCCAACGTTCCGCCCGGAGGCCAGTACCTGCCGCTCTTCACCACCTACGTGAACCCCTCGGCCCAGGAGCGGGTTGCGGCCGTGTTGCAAAGCACCTTTCTGAGCGAGGGCAAGCTGGTGAAAGAGTTTGAAACCCGCTTGTCGGCTGAGCTGGGCATGGTAAATCCGGCCGCTCTCAACAGCGGCACCAGTGCCCTGCACCTGGCCCTGGAGGTAGCTGGAATCGGAGCTGGCGACGAAGTAATTCTGGCCCCCCAGACCTTCATCGCTTCTGCTCTTACCGTGGTGCAGGTAGGCGCGACGCCGGTATTTGCCGATATTCAGTACAACACCGGCAACATCGACCCCGCCGACATCGAGCACCGCATCACGCCCCGCACCAAGGCCATCATGGCCGTGCACTGGGGCGGCTACCCCTGCGACATGGCCGAGATTAAAGCCATTGCCGACAAGCACAACCTGGTGGTGATTGAAGACGCGGCCCACTCGCCCGGTGCCGTGTACCAGGGCCGCCCCATCGGCTCCATCTCCGACTACACCTGCTTCTCCTTCCAGGCCATCAAGCACCTGACCACCGGCGACGGCGGCGCTCTCTGCGCGCTCGACCCGGAGAAGGCCCGCGAAGTGTTCCGCCGCCGCTGGTTTGGCATCGACCGCGCCAACTCGCCCATGAACGAGGTAGGGGAGCGGGAGTATGACCTGTTCGACGTGGGGTACAAGTACCACCTCAACGACTACTCCGCCGCCCTGGGCCTGGCCAACCTCGACGGCTTTCACGAGCGCATGACCCGCCGCCGCGCCCTGGTGCAGCAGTATAACGAAGGCCTGCAGAACGTAGCCGGTATCACGCACTTCGAGCGCAAAGCCGACCGCGAAAGCGCCCACTGGCTGTATGGCTTCCACGTCGAAAACCGCCTGCAGTTCATCCGCACCCTCAAAGCCAACGGCATTGCTGCCTCGGTGGTGCACGACGGCATCGACAACAATACCCTGTTCGGCAGCAAGCGCATGGAGCTCAGCAACCAGCGCCGCTTCGACGAAACCCAGATTCATATTCCCCTGCACGACAACCTGACGGAAGAGCAGGTTGACTACATCATCACCACCATCAAGCAGGGCTGGTAAGCTATTTTATGAAAATTGTATTGTTTGGAGCCTCGGGCTTTGCCGGCCGCAACGTCGCAGATATGCTGCGCTCGCATGGCGTGGAGTTCGTAGGCGCATCCTTAAGCACCGGCCTGGACCTGCGCGACACCGCTGCTACGGCAGCCTTTCTGCGCGAGCACCAGCCTACGCACATCATCAACTGTGCCGCCCACGTGGGCAGCCTGAACTACGTGACCGAGAAGGCCGCCACCGTAGTGGCCGACAACTCCCGCATGGTGCTGGGTATGTACGAAGCCGTGGCCCAGGAGTGCCCCCGGGCATTGGTGATTAACCCCATTGCCAACTGTGCCTACCCTGCTTCCGCCGATATATTCCGCGAAGACGAGTGGTGGAACGGCCATCTGCACCGCTCGGTGCTGAGCTATGGCACCAGCCGCCGCCTGCTCTGGGCCGCTGCCGAATGCTTCCAGCTGCAGTACGGCATCCGCAGCATTCACTTGCTCACGCCCAACATGTACGGGCCCTACGACTCCACAGACCCCAACAAGGCACATGCCCTGAACGCGCTGATTTCCAAGTTCGTGAAAGCCGGTAAAACCGGACAGCCGGAGCTGCCGGTGTGGGGCACCGGCGTGGCCATCCGCGAGTGGCTCTACGCACCCGACTTTGCTCGCTTGGTGTGGGACGTACTCCAGAATCCCGACCGTGAAGGCCTGCAGCAGCCCACTAACCTGGCCCAGAACGACGGCCTAAGCGTGAAGGAGCTGGTCAACATCATCCAGGACAAGTTCAGCTACCCGGGGCAGATAGCCTGGGATACTTCCAAGCCCGACGGTGCGCCAAAAAAGGTGATGGACGACACCAAGTTTCGCCAGGTATTCCCCGACTTCAAGTTCACCGACTTCGAGGATGGCATTGCCGAAACTGTGAAGTACTACGAGTCGGTTTATCCTTACTAAGCTAGTTATGGCCGGAACTGTTCAACCCCTGCAAAGCGCACAGTACGATACCACCTTGCTGCAAAGCTGCGGCGAAGACGTGTTCATCAGTGCCAACGTCGAAATTCGCAGGCCTCACCTGGTGCGCGTGGGCAGCCACGTTGCCATCGACTCCGGTGTGTACCTGACCACAGCGGCGGAGATTGGCGACTACATTCACTTGTCGCCTTATCTCACCGTTATTGGTGGCGCCCAGAGCAAGCTGGTGGTGGAAGACTTTGTTACCATTGCTGCTGGCAGCCGCTTAATCTGCGGTTCCGACCGGTTTATGGGAGATGGCTTTACCAGCGTAACAGTGCCCGATGAGTACCGCGACACGGTCGACTTCGGCACGATACGCTGCAGCCGCTTCTCGGGAATCGGGACCAACGTGGTGATTATGCCCAACGTAACCATCGGGGAGGGCTCCGTAATTGGCGCCTGCTCGCTCGTAACCAAGGATACTGAGCCCTGGACGGTGTATGTTGGGGTGCCTGCCCGACCCGTAAAGGTGCGGCCCCGCGAAAAAATGCTGGAATACGCCAAGCAACTGGGCTACTAAGTTCTGGAGCCCCCAACCTGACCTGCCGATTACCAATATTTTACTGATAAGTTCCTGTACTGCATGTCCGAATTCGCCATCAGCTACGTCGTAACGACCTACAACAAGCTGCCGTACCTGCGGCAGGTGCTGGGTCGGCTGGTGGCCGCCCGGCTGCCGGACGAAGAAATTGTAGTGGCCGACGGTGGCAGCTCCGATGGTACTGCTGAGTATTTGCGGGGGCTATTTGAGGCCGGGAAGATTCAGCAGTTCGTGTCGGAGCGCGACAAGGGCGAGTCGCATGGCTTCAACAAGTGCATCCTGATGGCCAAGGGTGACATCGTGAAGCTTATCACCGACGATGATGCCTTTAACTACCCAGCTATCCGTAAGGCGGCCGCGTTTATGCAGGCTCATCCAGACGTTGACGTAGCCATGGGCTACACCGGCCTGCTGCCGCTGGAAAACCTGCATACTATTTCCTTGTACGAAGACGTAGCCGACAACTTTAAGCGCTGGCTGAACCATAAAGAGGCCGTATGGATGATTGGGCTGCCTATTTTGATACGGCGCAGCTCTCTGGCGCTTACGGGCCTGTTCAACACCGGCGTGGTGCAGGTTGATACCGAGTTTACCTACCGCCTCACCAGCCTGAATGTAAGCCTGGCCTGGAGCTCCCAGGTGCTGAGTGTGCGCATCGAAAATCCGCAAAGCAACTTCCGGGTGATGGGCCGCAAAACCAGCCAGGACGAGGCCGACCGCATGCGCTACTTCTACGACAAGCGCATCGGCCACGGGTTTATCGACTACATACGGCACAAGTCGGGCTGGCTTGAAAGTCTAAAGAAGCCTATCCGCCCCCTCAAGCGTAGTTTGTTCGGCATGCTGAAGGTACCGCAGTACCAGGACCACGTTCCCATGTCGTCAGGCTACGTGCCCGTACCCGGCGAGGCTCCCCTCGAAGCGGCCTTCCGGGTTGCCGACGACTTTATGGAGCGCTACAACGCCGAGCATCCCGCCGAATTCCTCTACAAAGCCCAAACCCTGACCAAGGCTTTGAAGCAATAGCTTGAGGGGGCAAATTCTTATTGTTTTGCTGGTTTTTTAATCTTTCTCCGTGTCAGCTTACCGCGTTTCATACCTTGTAACGACGTACAACAAGCTGCCCTACCTTAAGCAGGTACTGGGCCGGCTGGTGGCCGCCCGATTGCCCGACGAGGAGATTGTGGTGGCCGACGGGGGAAGTTCCGACGGTACGCCGGCTTTCCTGCAGGAGCTATACGAAGCCGGGAAGATTCAGCAGTTTGTGTCGGAGCGGGATAAAGGCGAGTCGCATGGCTTCAACAAGTGCATGCTCATGGCCCGCGGCGAAGTGCTGAAGTACATCACCGACGACGATGCCTTCAACTACCCTGCCATTCGGGCCTGCGTCGACTTCATGCACGCCCATCCCGACGTAGATGCAGTGATGGGGTATAATGCGACTACTCAGGAGGAAGACTTAACGTATGCCCGCGTAAAGGAAGACCCCGCTGTGGACTTTATGCGCTGGTATGAGCACAAGGAGCCTTTCTGGATGATTGGTCTGCCTTTGCTGATTCGCCGCTCCTCCCTGCCACTGCTGGGCTTGTTCTACACCGGGGTGGTATTTGTCGACTTGGAATACACCTACCGAATTTCTACGGTAAAAGCCAATATCGCCTGGTGCACGGCCCTGCTAAGCATGCACGTCGACAATCCAAATGGCAACTTCAACCGTATGAGCCCGAAAAGCCGGGAGGCGGAGTATACCCGCGTCCGCAATTTTTTCGTGAAGCCTACCCGTCGCGGTCCCGGACAGTTCTTGCGTGATACGATTGAAGCGGCAAAACGACCCATCCGGCCCATGAAGCGTCGCTTTTTCGACCGCATGGGCTGGGCGCAGTTTCAGAACCCGGAAGTGTTTTCAACCGGTTACGTCCCTAAGGAAGGCGAAGACCACCTTATGGCAGTATTTCGGGTTTGCGATGAATTTATGGCTGCACAGAATACGCTGCGTAAAACGGAATTTATTTACAAAGCCCAGGCCGTAACCAAGGTTATGCCTCACTAAGTGGCAGGTGTTGCGCCTTATCCCCTTAATTTTCGCTGAACATTTTATTTTTTCCTTATGAAAGTTGCGCTCATTACCGGTATTACCGGCCAGGATGGTGCTTACCTCACCGAGCTCTTGCTCGAAAAGGGCTACGACGTACACGGCATCAAGCGCCGCTCCTCGCTGTTCAACACCGACCGTATTGACCACCTCATGGCCGACGACCACGGCCGCAAAAACCCGCGTCTGACCAACCATTACGGCGACCTGACGGACTCCACCAACCTGATTCGTATCATCCAGGAAGTACAGCCCGACGAGATTTATAACCTCGGCGCCATGTCACACGTGAAGGTGTCGTTCGACGCTCCCGAGTATGTGGCCGACGTTGATGGCGTAGGCACGCTGCGTATTCTGGAAGCCGTGCGCCTGCTGGGCCTCACCAAGAAAACCAAAATCTACCAGGCCAGTACCTCCGAGCTCTACGGTCTGGTGCAGGAAGTACCGCAGCGCGAAACCACGCCCTTCTACCCCCGCTCGCCCTACGCCGTAGCCAAGCTGTATGGCTACTGGATTACGGTGAACTACCGCGAGGCTTATGGCATGTTTGCCTGCAATGGTATTCTATTCAATCACGAAAGCCCACTGCGCGGTGAAACCTTCGTAACCCGCAAAATTACCCGCGGTGTAGCCCAGATTGCCTTGGGCATGCGCGACGACATTGCCCTGGGTAACCTGGATGCCAAGCGCGACTGGGGACATGCCAAAGATTACGTGGAAGCTATGTGGCTGATTCTGCAGCAAGACCAGCCCGAAGATTTCGTCATTGCAACCGGTGTTACTACGACTGTGCGTGACTTCGTGCGCATGGCCTTTGGAGAAGTAGGCGTTGAGCTGGCTTTTGAGGGCGAAGGCGTTGATGAAATCGGCCGGGTAGCAGCCTGTAATAACCCTGATTACCAGATTCCCGTAGGCAGCGTCGTGTGTCGCGTTGACCCGGCTTACTTCCGTCCGACGGAGGTGGAGCTGCTCATCGGCGACCCTGCCAAATGCAAGGCCAAGCTGAACTGGGAGCCCAAGCACGACCTGCCCTCTCTGGTAAAAGATATGATGGAGGCCGACCTGGACCTGTTCAAGCGCGATGCTTACCTGCTTAAAGGGGGTCACAAAGTATCCTGGCAGCACGAGCAGCACCAATAGTCATTTCTGAAAGCCAAGACCCTACCTGCCTCCGCCCGGCCGAATGGCCGGGCGGTTTGGGCATATATCCCTCCCTACCATGCCTACAGCTCCTCTGCCGCGTCCCTCCTTGTGGCAGCGCACAAAACGGGTGATTGACCGCGCTTTGGGAACGGCGAGTAAAGCCTTAAGCAGGGCACCTGCGGCGCGGGAAATTGAAGTTGCACCCATTCCCGATAGTGCCCAGGGGCCTCTCCCGGTGAATGCACACATGGTGCCACCGGTGTTTCTACAGGGCTTCGCAGATATTTTTGCCGAGATTCAGCCCAACCTGCGCCAAGTGGTCTACCACCTGCAGCAGGTGCAGGTGGCCTGGCACGGTACCGTGTTGCGCGGGCTGCGTGTTTTTCTGCCCAGCCTGCCGCAGCCCTGGATGGAGCTGGAGTTCGCCGGTACCTTCCTGCTGCGCCAGCTTACCGGGCGAAAGGTGCCGTTGCTGATGGAAAATCCGGTTGGCCTGGCGTTCGACAGCTGGTCGGGTAACTACTTCCACTGGATTGCCGAGGTGCTGCCCCGCTTGGTGCTGCTGCGCAAGGTACAGCCCAACTGCGTGGTGCTCCTGCCCGGGCCAACGCCACCGGAATACATCACCCAAACCGTGAGCGCGCTTGGTTTCAACCGCACCTACACCGTGTCGCCCGGCGAGCTGGTGCACGTTCCCGATTTATGGGTGGCAGTGCGGCCCGGCCGCCACGGCTACATGGTGCCGGAGCTGGTGCGGGAAGTGCGGGAAGCCCTGATGGTAAAGCTGCAGCCGCATTTCGACCCCGGCAAGAAAGCCAGCCGCCGCTTGTACGTTTCCCGCAGCCGCCAAAGTTGGCGGCAGCTGACCAATGAGGAAGAGGTGGTAGCCGTGCTCAAGCAGTACGACTTTGAGGTAATTTACTTTGAAGACATGACCTTCGTGGAGCAAGCCCGCACCATGTACGAGGCAGCTATATTTATTGGGATTCACGGCGCTAACATGACCAATATTCTGTTCATGACCCCTGGAAGCCATGCGATTGAGCTGATGAGCAACACGTATGTAAATCCCAGCTATCTGTCGATGGCTAGCAGCATTGGCGTAAACTATTCGCTGGTTCCTTCCACGCTGGGCTCGCCGCCGGAGGTGGAATATAACTACGCCGATATTACTGCCGACCCCGCTCTCGTGGAGCAGGTGGTGCGTCCGCTGTGCGTTGGTCAATAGCCGGATGGGCGGGCATTTTCTTTTGTAATACTCCGTTAATTTGAAGCATCGCATCAAGCAATTTGTGCGGCAGAACTTGCAGGCATTACTGCAAAAAGGCTCGTTCGCACAAAACTTCGCGGTTACCCTGTCGGGCTCGGCAGCCGTGACGGCCATTGGGTTCCTGCTCACGCCGGTAATGTCGCGTATTTACCCACCGGCCGCGTACGGGCAGTTTGCCGTGTTTAACTCCTTGCTCAGCAACCTGAGCATGGTAACGACCCTCACTTATCAGGGAGCATTTTTGTTGCCCAAGGATAAAGAAAAATTCTTTTCCCTGGTGCAGCTTACCGTAACGCTCACTTTTATTACCACGGCCAGCCTGCTGGTTATTTTGCTGCTGGCAGGCGAGCATGTGATGCGGCTTTTCAGTCTGGAGGCCATGGGCAAGCTGTTCTACACCTTGCCGGTGCTGATGCTGCTGTTTAATCTCAACAGTATCATGCACAGCTGGTACCAGCGGGAAAAGCAGTTTGTTAAGCGCAGCAGCGTGGAGGTAACTACCTCGCTGGTAGGCCGGGGCGCTACTATTGGCTACGGCTGGTGGGCCGGTGGGAGCGTAGTGGGCTTGCTGCTGGGCGAGTTCTTTAACCGCCTGACCAGTACCGTAAGCCTGGCAGCTGGCACCATCCGCCATTCGTTTGGTGAGCTATGGCGCGGCTATACCTGGTCGGGAGTAAAGGCGGTTGCCAAAGAGTATAAAAGCTTCCCGCTATACATGTTGCCGGCCAGCTTTATCAACGTGTTTTCTTCTCAGCTGCCCATCTATGCCCTTAGCTCGGGCTTTGGCTCAACCCCCGTTGGCCTGTATTCCTTTTCGGTGGGCCTGCTGGAAATTCCTATCACGCTGATTGGAAATGCTATACTGCCCGTGTTCTGGCAAAAAGCGGCCGAAACGCATCACAACGAGCCCGAGCGGCTGCCCGGCATTACACTTAGCTTATTCAACAAGCTCCTGTATCTCGGCCTGATACCTTTTGGCATCATCACGGTGTACGGCGATATTCTTTTCAAATTCGTCTTTGGTGCCCGCTGGGAGATGGCCGGCGTGTACACGGGCTATCTGGGCTACTACTACGTGTTCAAGCTCATGTCGCAGGCTACTTCGCCTATCTACACCATCATGGAAAAGCAGCGCTATATCCTGTGGAGCAACATTGCTCTGCTCAGCGTCCGGGGGCTCGGACTGGGTATAGGCTTGTGGCAGAACGACCTCAACCTGGCCTTGCTGCTATTTGGTTTGGGTAGTCTGCTGGCCACCTTTGTTATTGATTTACAGGTGCTGTCGCTCCTGCGCTTGCCCATACTCCGCATCGGGCTGCGCACCATCGTCATTGTCGGTATTACCCTTCTGGCGTTGAAAGCTACTCGTATAGGGTTTGAGTGGATAATGCTATAACTGTCGGCAGGTAGAAGGCCTGTTAATCTCACGCGTTGCGTAAGCTTGGGTTCCTCCGCCTGGTAATAACCCTGGTTTGAGCTCTACCCCATGATGCCGCCTTTCCAGCAGCGGGCGGCTATCTCTCCTGAGCCTGGACAATCCTACACCCGCTTAGCACGAACATACACTACGGGAGTCCAAATGGTACCATTTGGACTCCCGTAGTTGTAAATGCCCCTTCCTATACAAGGCATCCTCTTTTTGATGGGGACGTACCTTTGCCCCATGAGTGCACCGGCTTCTCCTTTCTTTTCTGTCGTCATTCCCACCTACAACCGGGCCACGTTTATTGCCGCCACCCTGGATTCGGTGCTGGGCCAGACGTTTTCCAGCCTGGAAATCCTGGTCGTCGACGATGGCAGCAAAGACAACACGGCCGAGGTGGTGGGCCGCTTTACCGACCCGCGCCTGAGCTATTACCCCAAGGAAAACGGCGAGCGTGGCGTGGCCCGCAACTACGGCTTTGCCCGCGCCCGGGGAGCGTATGTGCTGTTTCTCGACTCCGACGACCGGTTTCACCCCGAACACCTGGCTACGCTGCACCGCAAGATTCAGGAGCTGAAGCAGCCCAACTTCATTGCCACCAAATACGACTTCGACCGCGACGGCGTAATTGCGCCCAGCGACATGGCCGGCCTGCCCGAAGGCTGGTACGGGCTCGACACCTTCGTACGGGGCAATGCCCTGGCCTGCAACATCTGTGTGCGCCGCCAGAACCCAGCGCTGCACCTGTTCGAGGAAGACCGCCGCTACGCGGCCGTGGAAGATTGGATGTTTATGCTGGAAAATACCCAGCAGGACCGCATCTACATCGTGGACGCCGTGACGCTGACGATGAACGACCACGACCAGCGCTCCATGCGCTCCGACAACTCGGCGCTGGTGCGGCGCCTGCAGCTGGCCCTGGACTGGATGCTGCAACGCGTAAAGCTAACGGCCGGGCAGCGCCGTATTCTTACTGGCCGGGTGTATTACCTCTGCGCCATTCATGCCTATGCCGACGGGCACCGCGGCGAGTCGCTGCGCTTCGCCCGGCTGGCGGCGCCCCACCTGCCCAAAACCCAGGCCGCGGTGCTGCTGGCCCGCTGCGTGGTAGGCCCGGGGCTGGTGGGCCTGGTAAAAAAGCTGCGCGCCTGAAGCCCAGGGTGAAGTAAACACCGGCCTCTGCTCACTTTTCGAGCCTTCTTATTGTTAATGCTGCTATGCGCATCCTGTTTTTAAGTTATTGGGGGCTGAACGACGGCCTGACGACGTCGACGGTATTTCCGCACCTGCGCTTGCTGCAGGAGCGGGCCGATGTGACGGCTATCCGGCTCGTCACCATCGAGCGCGGACCCGATGCCCAGGCGGAGCTTACTTTCCAGCCCGGCTTTGCGGCCGATAAAATCACCTTCGAGCCGCTACGCTCCCGGCCCGGGCGCAACGTCATCCTCAACAAGATTGAGGACTTCACCCGCTTCCCGCAGGAGCTGATTCGGCAGGCCGAAGCGTTTAAGCCGGATTTCATTCTCGCCCGCGGCGCGCCGGCCGGCGCCCTGGCCTACCTGGTGTGGCAGAAAACCAGGCTGCCTTTCTACGTGGAGTCTTTTGAGCCGCATGCCGACTACATGCTGGAGTCGGGCGTGTGGCGGCGCTACGACCCGCGCTACCTTTTTCAGCGCTATTGGGAAAAGCGGCAGAAGCAGCTGGCACTGGGACTGATGCCGGTGGCGGAGAACTACCGCCGTCAGCTTATAACGGAAGGAGTGCCCGCCGGCCGCATCGTCACGGTGCCCTGCTCGGTCGATGCCCAGGCTTTTGCTTTTGATGCAGCCAGCCACACCCGGGTGCGCCAGCAGCTTGGCTTTGCCGGGTCGGACACCGTGGGCATTTACGTCGGCAAATTCGGCAGCATCTACTACGATGCCGAAGCCTTTGACGTCTTCAAAGCGGCTGCCGACCATTTTGGCGCGGGCTTCCGTCTCATCATCCTTACGCCCGACCCCATTGCCGACGTGCAGCGCAAGCTGGCGGCGGTTGGTCTGCAGCCCGGGCAGGTGTTTATCACCAAGGCCCCGCATGGCGAGGTGCCGGGCTACCTGTCGGCGGCCGACTTTGCCTTTGCCACAATCAAGCCCGCTCCCTGCCGGCTGTACTGCTCGGCAATCAAGATTGGTGAATACTGGGCCAGCGGGCTGCCAGTGCTGGTGCCGCCGGGCGTAGGCGACGATTCGGCTATTATTGAGGCGGAAAGTGGGGGAGCAGTATTCGACCTGGACCGCCCGGGCAGCGTGGCAGCGGCCCTGGCCCGGCTGGATGCCATTATGCAGGTGCCCGATTACCGGGCTCGCATCCACGAGCTGGCCCTGCGCCACCGCAGCCTGAGCCGGGCCCGCGAGGCCTACGCTGCCCTGCTCCCGGCAGAGAACGTCGCCACTGTTTAACTTCGTCGTGTTCCGGCAGCGTTGCTGCCTTACTTCTGCGTGCCTACTGCTGTTCGCCCTCTTATTTCCATCGTCAGCCCCGTATATGGCGCCGAAGCCGTGGTGGAGGAGCTGGTGCGGCGCATTCAGGCCAGTGTGGGCACGCTGACGGAGCACTATGAAGTGCTGTTGGTGGACGACCGCAGCCCGGACAGCTCCTGGGCGCATATTCAGGCTGAGGCGGGCCGCGACCCGCGGGTGCAGGGCCTGCGTCTGAGCCGCAACTTTGGCCAGCACCGGGCCATCACCGCGGGGCTGGACCAGGCCCGGGGGGAGTGGGTGGTGGTAATGGACTGCGACCTGCAGGACCGCCCGGAGGAAATACCGGCCCTGTATGCCTTAGCCCAAGGCGGCTACGACCTGGTGCTGGCCCAGCGCCTGGACCGGCAGGATGCTTGGAGCAAGAAGCTGCTCTCGCGGCTGTTCTACCGGGTGTTGTCTTATCTCACCGAAACGCCCCAGGACCCCAGCGTGGCTAACTTCGGCATTTACCACCGCCGCGTGATTGATGCCGTGCTGACCATGCGCGAAAGCGTGCGCTACTTCCCGACCATGGTGCGCTGGGTGGGCTTCCGGACGGCTTACCTGGGCGTAGCGCATGCCGGCCGCAGCAGCGGCCGCAGCAGCTACGGCCTGAGCCAGCGCCTGCAGCTGGGGCTCGACATCCTGCTGGCCAATTCTGATAAGCCCCTGCGGCTGACCGTAAAGCTGGGGCTGCTGCTGTCGGGAGGCGCCTTCCTGCTGGTTCCTATTACCCTGCTGCGCTACCTGGGCGGACAGATTTCCCAGCCCGGCTACACCAGCCTGATTATTTCCATCTGGTTTTTCTCGGGCTTGCTGCTATCCGTTTTGGGCATGGTTGGCCTTTACATCGGCAAAACCTTTGAGCAGGTAAAAGGCCGTCCCCTCTACATCTTGGATAAAGCCACGGAGCCTGCGGCTACCCCGCCGACACCATAATGGGAGGGAAGCTGGAGAAACTGCCCTGGGACAGCCAATGGCTAGGCCTGCCGGTGGCACGCTACGTGGCAGACGCGGGCACCATGGCCGAAGCCCAGGCCGCAGCTAAAGAGGCCCGGGAAGGTGGCATCCGCCTGCTTTACCTGGTGATGCCACCACATAGCAGAGAAGAAGTGTCGGGTATTCAGGCATTGGGGGCCAGGCTGCTAGATGAAAAGCTAAGCTATGTTATGGCCCTGGTAGCCGAGCGGCCGGTAGAGCTGCCTCATGGCCTGGTATTACAAAAGGTTAAGGCACCTGTGAGCCCACTGGAAGAGCTGGCCATTCAGAGCGGTGCTTATTCCCGGTTTAGGCTGGATGCCCGAATCGGGCCGGCGGCGTTTGAGGCGTTGTACCGCCGCTGGCTGCACCAGTCTGTGGAGAAAGGTGACGTCTGGACAATTCAATCAGCAGGAAAAGAGCTTGGGCTTTTGGCTCTGGGGCAGCGTGGGACTATGCTTAGCATCGAGCTGTTGGCCGTGGCACCGCCGGCCCGGCGCCGGCGGCTGGGGCGCTTACTGGTGGCGTGCGCGGCGCGCGAAGCCCGGCAGCAGGGCCTGGACGGATTGCAGGTGGTTACCCAGGGGGCAAATGAGCCCGCCCGCCGCCTTTACGAAAGCTGCGGCTTCGAGCTGGCCCGCACGGAGTACGTCTACCACTGGTGGCTGTAAGCGCAGCCCAAAGCCAGGCCCTACCTTTGCAGGCCTTTCCGCTGCGCATGCACCCCCGTATTCCCTTTAACAAACCGTATTTCTCCGGCAACGAAACTCGCTACATCGAGCAAGCGGTACGCTCCGGCAAAATTTCCGGCGATGGGCTCTTTACCCAGCGGGTGCACCGGTTTTTCGAGCAGGAAATGGGGTTTGCCAAGGCGCTGCTGACCACTTCCTGCACCGATGCCCTGGAAATGGCCGCCCTGCTGCTCAACATCGGGCCCGGCGATGAGGTCATCATGCCCTCCTTCACCTTTGTGAGCGCCGCCAACGCTTTTGTGCTGCGCGGCGCCAGCGTAGTGTTTGCCGACAGCACCGCGCTAAATCCCAACCTGGATGCGCTGGCGCTGGAAGAGCTGCTGACGCCCCGCACCCGCGCCATCGTGCCGGTGCACTACGCCGGCATTGCCTGCGACATGGACCCTATTCTGGCCCTGGCCCAGGCCCGGGGCGTGGCAGTGGTGGAAGATGCCGCTCATGCCATTGCCAGCTACCACCGCGGCCGACCACTGGGTAGCCTGGGCACGCTGGCGGCCTTTTCCTTTCACGAAACCAAAAACATTATTTCCGGTGAAGGGGGACTGCTGGCCGTCAACGACCGGCAGTATGGCCCCCGGGCAGAGGTTATCCGCGAGAAAGGCACGAACCGCTCCGCTTTTTTTCGGGGCGAGGTAGACAAGTACGGATGGCTGGACGTGGGCTCCTCGTTTCTGCCTTCGGATATTATTGCCGCCTATTTATGGGCTCAGATTGAAAACCTGCAGGATATTCAGCAGCAACGCCGGGCCATCTGGCTGCGCTATGAGGCCGGCCTGTCGGCTCTGGCAGCACGGGGCGTGGGCTTGCCGGCTCTGCCCGACTATGCCAGCAACAACGGGCACCTGTTTTACCTCGTATGCCGCAGCCTGGACGAGCGCACGGCCTTGATTGACCACCTCAGGCAGCAGGGCATCTGGGCCGTGTTTCATTACCAGCCCCTGCACCAAAGCGCCTACTACGCGGCCCGGCACGACGGCCGGCCCCTGCCCTGGGCCGTGCATTACGCCGATTGCCTGCTGCGCCTGCCCCTTTATTATGAGCTCAGCGAAGCCGACCAGCACTACATCATCGATGCCGTCCTAGGCTTTTACCAGACTTATTAATCTACTACCGTGCGTATTCTGTTTCTAGTTCCTTACCCACCCGGCCGCGCGCCCTCGCAGCGCTTCCGCTTCGAGCAGTACCTCGACGCACTCAAGGCCCATGGGCACCAGTTCGTCATGGCGGCCTTCCTGGACGAGGCCACCTGGGCGATTCTCTACAAGCCCGGCCACACCGCCAGCAAGGTGCTGGGCATCCTGGCCGGGCTGTGGCGGCGCTTCCTGCTGCTGTTTACCATGAGCGGCTACGACTTCGTGTTTATTCACCGCGAAGCCGCCCCCATCGGCCCCCCGGTTTTTGAGTGGATTATCGCCAAAGTGCTTGGTAAGAAGATTATATACGACTTCGATGATGCCATCTGGATGAAAGACCCGGCCGGGGAGCAGGGCATTATCGGCAAGCTGAAGTGGCAGCAGAAAGTGGGTTCCATCTGCCGCTGGGCCTACAAGGTAAGCTGCGGCAATGCCTACCTGGCTGACTACGCCCGGCAGTTCAACTCCCAGGTCGTCATCAACCCAACCACGCTGGATACCGACCTGCTGCACAACCAGGTGCGCGACCAGAACCTGGCCGGTCCGCCCGTTATCGGCTGGACCGGCACGCATACCACCCTGCGCCACCTCGACCTGGTGTGGCCGGTGCTGGAGCGGCTGGAGCGCGAGGGCCACGAGTTTGTGTTCCACGTCATCTCCAACGAGCCCCCGGCTTACACCGGGCTGCGCAGCCTGCGCTACTCCCCCTGGAAAAAGCAGTCGGAAATCCCCGACCTGCTGCAGTTCAACCTGGGCCTGATGCCGCTGGTGGACGACCCCTGGGCCCGGGGCAAGTGTGCTTTCAAGGCCTTGCAGTACATGTCGCTGGGCATGCCCGCCCTGGTGTCGCCGGTAGGCATGAACACTGAAGTAGTAGAGCACGGCATCAACGGCTTTGTGTGCGATACCCCGGATGAGTGGTACCAAGCTCTGCGCCAGCTGCTGGCCAGCCAACAGGAGCGCGCCCGCCAGGGCACTGCGGCCCGCCGCACCATTGTGGAGCGCTACTCGGTAGCATCGAACACGCGCAACTTCCTAAATCTGTTTCAATAGAACCCGCGGCAGGGGAGGAGCAGGTTCCTTCTCGAAAGCCGTTCAATACTTGCCATGCCCCAACCCGCTGAATCAAGCAGCCCGCAACCCGGCGCCCTGGTTATTTCCCTGGATTTTGAGATAAACTGGGGCGTGCGCGACCAGCAGACCCTGGCCCAGTACGGGGCCAACCTGCTCGGCGTGCGGGAAGCCGTGCCGGCCATGCTTGCCCTGTTTGCCGAGTTTGGCCTGCACGTCACCTGGGCTACCGTGGGGCTGTTGTTTTTCAACAGCAAGGCCGACATGCTGGCCAACTTACCTGCCGTGCGCCCAGCTTATGCCGACCCCAACCTTTCGCCTTACCTGGCGCTGGATGAGGTAGGCGAAACCGAAGAGCAAGACCCCTACCACTTTGGGCTCTCGCTGATTGAGCAGATAAGAGCCACGCCGGGGCAGGAAATGGCTTCCCACACCTTCTGCCACTATTACTGCCTGGAGCGCGGCCAGACGGTAGAAACCTTCCGCTACGACCTGCAGGCCGCCGTGCGGGTAGCAGCGCAACAGGGCATGACGCTTAAGAGCCTGGTGTTTCCACGCAACCAGTACAATGCTGCCTACCTTGCTACTTGCCAGGAAGCCGGCATCACGAGCTACCGGGGCAACGAGCAGAGCTGGATATACAAGGAGCGCAGCGAAGAGCAGCAGTCGCTCTACAAGCGCGGGGCCCGCCTGCTCGATGCCTACGTGAACCTGTCGGGCGAGCATACCACTCGCTGGACCGACATGGCCGCCAGCTTTCCGTATAACATCCCCGCGAGCCGCTTTCTGCGGCCCTGGTCGGGCCGCCTGAAGGCGCTGGAAAGCCTGCGCCTGCGCCGCATGCTGAACGGCATGGAGCATGCCGCCAAACACGGCGAGGTGTATCACCTCTGGTGGCATCCCCATAATTTCGGTGTCAACCTGCAGGAGAACATGGCGGTGCTGCGGCAGCTTGCCGCGCATTTTCAGCACCTGCAGAGCCGCTATGGCATGGTCAGTTTGAGCATGGCCGAAGTGGCAGACCGCCTTGAATCCCTTAAAACTACCTCTGCTGCATGAGTGCTGCCCCTGAATTCGCCGGTAAGAAAATCGTGATGCTCGCCGGCCCCGGCGAGTCCACCGATATCCTGTTTCATGCCCTCGACGCCGAGTTCGGGGTGCACCGCATCATTGTGGAAACGCCCGTAGGCCAGAAGCAGCTGCTGAAGCGACGCGCCGAAAAGCTGGGCTGGGCTACCGTGATGGGGCAGATTGCCTTTAAGCTGCTGGTGGCGGCGCCGCTAGGCCGCTCATCGCGGCCCCGCCTGCAGTCCCTCAAGCAGGCGCATGGCCTCAACGACGGCGCCTTACCAGAAGACCGTACCATCCGGGTGCCCTCGGTGAACGACCCGGCGTGCATTGCCACCCTCCAGGCCCTAAACCCCGACGTGGTGGTGGTGAATGGCACCCGCATCATTGCGAAGCGCGTGCTCACCAGCCTATCCTGCCCATTCATCAACACCCACGCGGGCATTACGCCCCTGTACCGGGGCGTACACGGGGGCTACTGGGCACTGGCCAACGACGACGCGGCCAACTGCGGGGTATCGGTGCATCTGGTCGATGCCGGCATCGATACGGGGGGCATCATCGCCCAGGCCCGCATCCAGCCCGAGCCGGAAGACAACTTCACTACCTACCCCTTGCTCCAGCTTATCGCCGGCCTGCCCTTATTGAAGGATGCCATTCGGGCGGCACTTGCCGGCACCATCACGCTGCAGCCCGCCCCGGAAGGAAGCTCCCGCCTGTGGTCACACCCTACCCTGGCAGAATACCGCGCCAACCGCCGCCGCAACGGAACCCGTTAAAGAACACCCCAGGGCAGGAGCTGGAGTTAAATGCGAATGCCAGCCTGAGAAGCGCGCTCCTGAGAAACGGGGAAGCCCGATTACGCTGTCTGTAATGCTTTGCGGGCCGGTTTCTTCGCCGCTTTAGCATTAGCCCGGGTAATGTCGTCGAGGATGTAGAGCGCCGACAGGTAGAAGGGGATAAGCGGAATCTTGTAGCGCACCAGCGTGCCGAAGTTTGAGGTAGACACCCCAACAGATGCGGCGAATATCAGCGAAAACAGGAAGGACAGCGTAAGTACCGGCGTGGTAGTAATTACCGTCATCGTTTTCAGAAAGCCCACCCTGAGAAATATCCGTAGGGTAAACAACAGGAAGTACAATGCTTCTAATGCCGAAAGCAGCATAACGGGGTTTTTGGCTTCCCAGAGAAAAGGACGGTAAAGGGAAGTGACAATGGCCAATGGCGCCAGCTTTACCATGCCGCCAATGGTGCCGTCGAGCTCACCCAGGTGATACGCCGAGCCTTCCTGCTTCAGGCTGACCTCGTAGATATAGTCGGCGGTGATTTTGCTTCTTTCCCCAATCTTTTCTACATCGTAATGGTCGTCGCCCTTGGTGAGGGTAGTAGCCGCAAACAAGGCCAGGGCGCCACCTACACCCAGAAAGAGCGGCTTGGATATCCAGCGAAGCACAGCATTTTTAATGCGGCTGCTGTTTTCGTTAAACACCCAGAGCAGCGCCGCTGGCAGAAAACACAGCAGGATGTACACTTTAATAAGAAAGAGCATGTACGCTGCGAAAAAGCCAATCATCGCTGATTGCAGGACTTCACGACGTTGAATAGCTCCCTTGTAAAAGGCATAAAACACCCAGCCCAGCGCGCCAATACATAGCGAATCCTTGCCCAGCCCTGAGCCCCAGAAAAACAGCGAGGGCACGAAAAACAGGGCAACGGCCAGCTCTTTATACGCGCCGGGCCTCAATTTTACGAACGTAAGGTAAAAAGCCCACATCCCGCTGAAGCTCACTGACGAGAACATCAACGCTGTAATGCTGTAAGTGTGAAAGTTAACCAAGCCAAACAAGGCCGATATGCGGGCAATAAGGTATTCCGGCGAGCCGGCTTCGTACCAGAACATGCTGGCTACAAAGGGAGCGGTTTCGGGGTCGTAGGCACCGCCACTGGTCATAATCAGCTTCCAGCCGGTAGCAAAGCTGTGGGCAAATGCCTTATTTATCATCCATGAGTGGTAGAAGTAGTTGTACGTATCGCCACCATTGTAGTAAAACTGATAAATAAGGCCCATCGAAATGGCACCTACATACTTGAGGGTCAGAGCGGGTATGAAGTACTTTTTGGTGTAGATGTTTGTAACCTTTGGCCTGAAATAATAAGCCAGGGCGTAGAAAAATATGAGATAGATAGGCGTCAGAAATAAATCTTTAATTTCCATAGCAATTCTATTTAGGGTGCTTTTTCAACCAGTCCTTGGCTTCGCGATACTGTTCCGACTTATGCTCGGCTTTATCACGTACTACTTCATAGTAGCGCCGGCTGGCAGCTAAATCTTTGGCCCGGTCGGCCAGCCGGGCCAGGTTTACATTGGCGAATAAGTAAAAGCCGCCGGCGGTATCGCCACTGCTTTCGGCAAACACAATGCAGCGCTGGTAGTAATCTTTGGCTTTTTCCAGGTCGCGGTAGCGGTGCTGCATCAGGTAGCCCAGGAAGTAGCTGGCATAGCGCCCGCTGATGGCTTCGTACCCAGGCATGCCCCGGTTGATTTTATCCAGAATGTCGCGGCTTACCCGCTCGCACTCGTTGAACTCCCCCTGGTCGTAAGTCAGCAGCGCGTAGAAGCGCTGGAAGTAGCCATTGTCGGGGTAGGTAGTGGCCAGCTTTCTGGCCACGGGCATGGCTTCTTCGGCATTATTCTCCTCGTTTTTCAGAATACGCATCAGAAAAACGCGGGCCTCGGTTCCGGTATAAAAGCCGTTGGCCGCCACCGTGCGCAGCTGCTGCAGCCCAAGCTTGCTGTCGCCCTTGGGAAAGAACAGCAGCACGGGCTTCAGCAGGGGGTAGTTTTTGGGAATCCAGACGGCGTAGTAGTTGAACAAGGCCTGGCCAAAGAGGAATTCCGGACTAAGGCCGTTGGCTTCCTGGCTTTTGCGCAGGAAGTTGAGGGAGCGTTTGCTGCTTACGGTTGCCTTGCGCCAGTCGCGGCGCTCGGCATGCAGGCGGGCATCGAAGCCGTAGCCGGCCGCCAGAAAGAAGCTGGCCTCGTAGTTATTGTTGTCGGCCTCGTACATCTTTTCGGCCTTCTGCACGGTGGTGTCCATGTAGGCAAAAAAGGCTTTGTCGTACTGCTTGGTCTGGATGTTGGTGGGCATGATTTTCCACCAGGTGTTCAGGCCCAGTAAAAAGTACGGCATGGGGTGGTTGGGGTAGCGCCGCCGCAGGGAGCGGAATTGCTTTTCCGCCTTGTCGTACTTGAAGTTATAAAGGTTATAAACGGCCCCTTCCAGCTCAGTCTGAATGTCTTTGTCGAGCAACAGCCAGCCTTTGGTGTCCACGGCGCTGGGCAGCACATCGATGTTATCAATTTCAACGGTGGGCATTCTGGGCAACCGCGTAGTGTCGGTTACCTGTGCCTTTCCTAGCAGTGGTACACAAAGAAGGAAGCAGACACAAAGCAGTGAGCGAAGCATAGGAAGGAAGCTTGGGGCGGACCAAGGCCGCTTCCCGGCCAGCGTCAGGGCTTGGCAAACGGGGGTACTAAAGTACGGACTTTGACCTAGCTTTGGCTGAAAATCCTGCTTTCTATGCAACTCCTCCATGCGCTTTGCCGCTTCCCAGCCCCTGCTGGTAACGAAGCTGGTTTGTCCCGATTTCTCCTCGATTACATTCATCAGCACCAGGCTGGCTGGAAGCAGCAGCCCCAGATTCTGGCCGACGAGCGGTTTCAGGACTGCATCCTGCTGGTGTTTGGGCAGCCGCGCACGGCCGTGTTTGCCCACCTCGACAGCATAGGGTTTACCGTGCGCTACGGCCGGCAGCTGGTACGCATTGGCGGGCCCCGGGCCGAAGCCGGCTACCGCCTGGTAGGTCAAGATTCGCAAGGAGAGATAGACTGTACACTAACCATAGATGAAGAAACGGGGGAACTGGGCTATGCGTTCCACCGCGACATTGACCGCGGCACCGAGCTTACCTTCTACTGCGATTTCCGCGAAACCGATACCAGCGTGCAGAGCTGCTACCTCGACAACCGCCTGGGCGTGTGGAGCGCCCTGCAGCTCTGCCAGACGCTGGAACATGGCATCGTCGCCTTTAGCTGCTGGGAAGAGCACGGCGGCGGCTCGGTAGCCTACCTGGCCAAGTACATCTACGAAACCTACGGCGTCCGCCAAGCCCTGATTTCGGACATTACCTGGGTCACCGAGGGAGTACATCCCGGCCAGGGCTGTGTCATCTCCCTGCGCGACTCCCTGATTCCCCGCCGCGCCTACGTCGACCGTATCCGGGCCATTGCCGCGGCCTCGGGCATCCCGTTTCAGCTCGAGGTAGAAGGCAGCGGCGGCTCCGACGCCAAAGAGCTGCAACACGGGCCCCAGCCCTGGGACTGGTGCTTTGTGGGGGCCCCCGAAGACCACGTGCACTCCCCCGACGAACTGGTTGATAAGCGCGACATTGCCAGTATGGTAGCCCTCTACCGCGTTTTGATGCAAGAATTATAACGCAGGCGTATACCTTTGCCACCCTTCACTTTGTTTTTTCTAATAGCTTTTCTTCACACACTCACCCCATTTTATGACCCCATACCTTTACGCAGTGCCCGCCCTAGGGCTCTTTGCGCTTCTTTACACCTGGCTACGCTCGGGCTGGGTTTCCCGCCAGGAAGCGGGCGACGAGCGGATGCGCACCATTGCCGGCTACATCGCCGACGGCGCCATCGCCTTCCTCAAAGCTGAGTACAAAGTGCTGGCCCTGTTTGGCCTGATTGCCGGCGCCTTCCTGTTCTACCTGGGCAGCACCAGCGAAAACTCCAGCCCCGTCATCGTCATTGCTTTCCTGATTGGCGCGGTGTTTTCAGCTCTGGCTGGCTACATCGGGATGAAGATTGCTACCAAGGCCAACGTGCGCACGGCCCACGCCGCCCGCACCAGCCTGTCGGCGGCCCTGAACGTGTCGTTCTCGGGCGGCTCGGTAATGGGCATGGGCGTAGCGGGCCTGGCCGTGCTCGGCCTGGGCTCGCTGTTCATCGTTTTCTATAAGATGTTTGTGCCCAGCGGCCTGGCCAACGGTGCCGAAATGGAAAAGGCCCTGGAAGTACTCACCGGCTTCTCCCTCGGCGCCGAAAGCATTGCCCTGTTTGCCCGCGTTGGCGGCGGCATCTACACCAAGGCGGCCGACGTGGGCGCCGACCTCGTGGGTAAGGTAGAAGCCGGCATTCCCGAAGACGACCCCCGCAACCCCGCTACCATTGCCGACAACGTGGGCGACAACGTGGGCGACGTAGCCGGCATGGGCGCCGACCTGTTCGGCTCCTACGTGGCTACCATCCTGGCTACCATGGTGCTGGGACGTGAAGTAGTAGTAAACAACGACAGCTTCGGCGGCCTGTCGCCCATTTTCCTGCCCATGGCCATTGCCGGCATGGGCATTATTGCCTCGCTTATCGGCATCCTGTTTGTGCGCGTGAAAGAAGGCGGCAACGTGCAGGGCGCCCTTAACCTGGGCAACTACATCTCGGTAGCTATTTCAGCAGTAGCCTCTTACTTCCTCATCAAGTGGATTCTGCCCGAGGGCAACTTCACCATCCGCGGCGTCTCGTTCGATGCCATGGATGTGTTCTGGGCAGTAGTCGTCGGCCTGATTGTCGGCACCCTGATGAGCATCATCACCGAGTACTACACGGCTATGGGCAAGCGCCCCGTGCTCAGCATTGTGCAGCAGAGCAGCACCGGCCACGCCACCACCGTTATTGGCGGTCTGGCCGTAGGCATGGAGTCGACGGTACTGCCCATCATCGTGCTGGCGGCCGGCATTGTGCTTAGCTATGAGTTTGCCGGCCTCTACGGCGTGGCGATTGCCGCCGCCGGCATGATGGCCACCACGGCCATGCAGCTGGCCATCGACGCCTTCGGCCCCATCGCCGACAACGCCGGTGGCATCGCCGAGATGAGCGAGCTGCCCAAGGAAGTGCGCGAGCGCACCGACATCCTCGATGCTGTGGGCAACACCACCGCCGCCACCGGCAAAGGCTTCGCCATTGCCTCGGCTGCGCTCACTTCGCTGGCTTTGTTTGCCGCCTTCATGGGCACGGCCAAAATCACCTCTATCGACATCAGCAAGGCCCCCGTGCTGGCCGGCGTATTCATTGGCGCCATGATTCCCTTCATCTTCTCCTCGCTGGCTATTGCCGCCGTGGGCCGGGCCGCCATGGCCATGGTGCAGGAAGTGCGTCGCCAGTTCCGCGAGATTAAGGGCATCATGGAAGGCACCGGCCGGCCGGAGTACGAGAAGTGCGTGGCCATCAGCACCCAGGCCGCCATCCGCGAGATGATTCTGCCGGGCGCCATCGCCCTGCTTACGCCCATCGTGGTGGGCTTCGGCTGCCGTGGGGTATTCTCCACGGCCTCGGCGGCCGAGGTGCTGGGCGGCCTGCTCGCCGGCGTAACGGTAAGCGGCGTGCTCATGGCCATGTTCCAGAGCAACGCCGGCGGCGCCTGGGACAACGCCAAGAAGTCGTTTGAAAAAGGTGTGATGGTAAACGGCAAGATGGAGTTCAAAGGCTCGGATGCCCACAAGGCTTCCGTAACCGGCGACACCGTGGGTGACCCGTTCAAGGACACGTCCGGCCCTAGCATGAACATCCTCATCAAGCTGATGAGCATCGTCTCGTTGGTAATTGCCCCGCATATTGCCGAGCGCGGCGAGCGGGGCATGGCCCCCGTGCAGCCGGAAAAGGTGCGTACCGAAATGGCGGTGCAGCCCAAAGTGCGCTACGCCGAAACGCTGGCTCCCGCGGCGGCGAAGTTCATCTTCACCACCCTGCGCAAGTAGGTCTGAACCGCAGATTCTGACGGATTTAACGGATAAGAACGGATTCGAAAATCCTACAGTTAGTTAGAAAACCAAATGTAATGGCCACTGCTTCCTTTGCGGTGGCCATTACTTTTTGATAAAAGAGCAGGCGGAACTGAATCTGTGTAATCCGTTAAATCTGCGTCAATCTGCGGTCCAGAATCCGTGGTTCAGACAGATTCCGTGCCTCAGGCAGTACCTTTGCAGCTCAATACGCTTTCATAATCGCATGGGCTCGTCCCTTATAACGCTTCACGACAAGCAATTTCAGCCTTACCTGCCAGCCAACCGGCTAGCGGAAGCTATTGACCAGCTGGCTCTTCGCCTCAATGCCGATTATGCCGACCGCAACCCCTTGTTTGTGGTGGTGTTGACTGGCGCCTTCATGTTTGCTTCCGATTTGCTGAAGCGCATTACCGGCAACTGTGAAATCGTGTTCATCCGCGTGGCCTCCTACCAGGGCGATGCCAGCTCAGGCCAGGTGCAGGAAGTGCTGGGCCTGCGCGAAGACGTGCAGGGCCGCCATCTGATTATCGTGGAAGACATTGTTGACACCGGCACCACCATGCATTACCTGCTGCCCAAGCTGCAGGCTCAAGGCCCGGCCTCGGTTGAGATTGCCACTTTATTCTTCAAGCCGGCCAGCCTGCGTCACGAATTACGCCTGAATTACGTAGCACTGGAAATTCCCAACGATTTCGTGGTTGGCTATGGGCTCGACTACGACGGTCTGGGTCGTAACCTGCCCGACGTGTACGTGGCTGTGTAGCCGGCCTTTTGTTACCGATTGATTAACTTGCCCAGACCCACCATTTCCTCCTCTCGCGCAAACTCCTGTTTTTCATGTTGAACATCGTGCTGTTCGGCCCGCCCGGTGCCGGAAAAGGAACCCAAAGCCAGAAGCTTATCGCCCGCTACAACCTGGTGCACCTGAGCACCGGCGACCTGCTGCGGGCCCAGATTGCCCAGGGTACTGAGCTTGGTCTCAAAGCCAAAAAGCTGATGGACGAGGGCCTGCTGGTGCCCGATGAAGTAGTGATTGGCATGATTGACAGCTCGCTGCAAGCCAACAAAACGGCCGGCGGCTTTATCTTCGACGGCTTTCCCCGCACCGTGCCCCAGGCCCAGAGCCTCGACGAGCTGCTGGCCAAGTACGACAACGGCATCAGCTGCATGGTAGCCCTGGAAGTAGCCGAGGAGGAGCTGGTAACCCGCCTGCTGGAGCGCGGCAAAACCAGCGGCCGCCCCGACGACCAGGACGAAAGCAAAATCCGCAAGCGGGTAACGGTGTACAACACCGAAACCGCGCAGGTGGCCGGCTACTATGCCGCCCAGAACAAGTTTCATGCCCTCAACGGCATCGGCCCCATCGACAGCATCTTCGAACAGATTTGCGAGCTGGTGGACAAGCACAAGCCCGCCGTGGCAACAGCCCCGGCCGCCGCAACCAGCGAGGTGAAAGCCTAGGCGGCTGCGCCTGTTATGAGTTAAGAGTTATGAGTTATGAGTTTCGGTCGCATAGCCCGGAGTTCATAACTCATTTCTTTAGCGCCTACCCAGCCAACTCATAACTCATAACTCATAACTCATAACTCAAAACTGTGGCTTCCAATAACTTCATCGATTACGTCAAGCTCATCTGCCGCTCGGGTAAGGGCGGGGCGGGCTCCCGTCATTACTTCCGCGCCAAAGGCCTGCCCAATGGCGGCCCCGATGGGGGGGATGGTGGCCGCGGCGGCCACATCATCCTCGAAGGCAACTCCCAGCTCTGGACCTTGCTGCACCTGCAGTACCAGAAGCACGTGTTTGCCAAGGATGGAGACAGCGGGGGCGAAAACCTGCGCACCGGCGCCCAGGGCGACGACGTGGTGCTGCAAGTGCCCCTGGGCACCGTGGCCCGCAACGCCGAAACCGGCGAGCAGATGCTGGAGATAACCGAGCACGGGCAGCGCCTGGTGCTGCTGCCCGGCGGCCGCGGCGGCCTGGGCAACGACCATTTCAAAACCTCCACCAACCAGGCGCCCGACTACGCCCAGCCCGGCGAGCCCAGCGTGGAGGCGGCCGTGATTCTGGAGCTGAAGCTGCTGGCCGACGTAGGCCTGGTGGGCTTCCCCAACGCGGGTAAGAGCACCCTGCTGTCGGTGGTGAGCGCGGCCAAGCCCAAGATTGCCGACTACGCCTTCACCACCCTCACGCCCAACCTGGGCGTGGTGGCTTACCGCGACTACAAGTCCTTCGTGATGGCCGACATCCCCGGCATCATCGAAGGCGCGGCCGAAGGCAAGGGCCTGGGCACGCGCTTCCTGCGCCACATCGAGCGCAACTCCATGCTGCTCTTCATGATTAGCTGCGACAGCCCCGACATCGCCGCCGAGTACGAAATCCTACTGGGCGAGCTGCGCGAGTTCAACCCCGAGCTGCTGGAGAAAAAGCGCCTGCTGGCCATCACCAAAACCGACATGATTGACGAGGAGCTGGAGGCTGAGATGCGCGAGACGCTGCCCAAGGACATTCCCTCCATCTTCATCTCCAGCCTTACCAACAAGAACATTGTCCAGCTCAAGGACATGATATGGAAGGCTCTGGAGGAAAGCCGCCGCGACGCGCCTAAGACCATGCGGCTGGGCTGGGATGATGAGAACTTGTAGAAGGAAATCGTGTAAACCAGAAAGTTAATTAAGTGTTGACTTGGTTTTGGAGGAGGCGCCAGCCTTCGGGGACCTATCCGTGAGCATATTTCTCGATGTCTGAAGCGGTGTTGAGATACTTGGGCTTGGTGTAACTAGGCCCATTATCAATGGGATTATGGGCGCTATAAGTCCTATGGCGCCAAGCTTTCACTAATGCTTGCTCTGCCAATGCTAATCCCTGCCAGTTCTCCCTTATGCTGGCTTGATGCCATTCATGGAGAATTCTGGCACCATCTATATTATTAAGCCGCTGAAATGTGGCTTTATCATAATGCTAATGGGTCATAAAGATGAAAGACTCATATGGCTCGTGCGCAACCCAGCACCATAGGCTTTGACATTCGGGACACCTCTGTAACAGAATATAATTGCCGTTACAAACATTTGGTAAGCTTGGATAACCTTTAATTGCCCATAAAGTCCGGCTTGGTGCTTCGCAGAGTGTGCAGTTCATGGTTTTAAAAGTAGATTCCAAAACAGATTGTGAACGCAATGTAAAAAGTCTGATGATGAGCTTGTGCCAACCTGTCAGCCCCGTACCCTTTGGCAAGCTCCTTGACACCATGTCCTAGCCTAAAGGCTAAAACCCGTGAAAAACCCTTTCCGACGAATATTTCCGAAAATGGCTGACGATAAAAACCTGCCCCAGGACGACAATTTGACTTCTCAAACCGGCAACGCGGCTGGCGAAATGGCCGACAACGACGGCGAGAACACCGATACGCAGGCCTCGGCCGATGCTACGGCTTCGGCACCCGCTGCTGATAACCGCGCCGACGCCGAGCTGGCCGACTTGAAAGACAAGTACCTGCGCCTGGCTGCCGAGTTTGAGAACTACAAGCGCCGCACCACCAAGGAGCGCATCGACCTGTTCAAAACCGCCAACCAGGAGCTGATGACCGCCCTGCTGCCGGTACTCGACGACTTTGACCGGGCCCGCCACGCGACCCGTGACACCGACGATGCCAACACCGTGCGCGAGAGCATCGAGATTATTCACGGCAAGCTGAACAAAACCCTGCAGCAAAAGGGTTTGACGGCTATGGACGTGAAGGGCGGCGACTTCGACGCCGAGCTGCACGAGGCCATTACCCAGATTCCGGCGCCCAGCGACGACCTTAAAGGCAAAATCGTGGACGAGGTAGAGAAAGGCTATTATTTGGGCGACAAGGTGATTCGCCACGCTAAAGTGGTGTTAGGGCAGTAGTATCTTTGTGAATTAAGCTCCCTGAAAAGAATTAGAAGACGATGGCAACCAAGCGCGATTATTACGAGATATTAGGCATCGCCAAGAACGCGGGCGCCGACGAAATCAAGTCGGCCTACCGTAAGATGGCCATCAAGTACCATCCCGATAAAAACCCCGACGACCCCACGGCCGAGGATAAGTTCAAGGAAGCCGCTGAGGCCTACGAGGTGTTGAGCGATGCCGATAAGCGCGCCCGCTACGACCGGTTCGGTCACCAGGGCATGGGTGGTGGTGGCCATGCGCCCAATATGGAAGACATCTTCTCGCAGTTCGGCGACATCTTCGGCGGGGGCGGGGGCTTCGAGGGCTTTTTCGGTGGAGGACGCCAGGGCGGCCGCCGCGTGCGCAAAGGCTCCAACCTGCGCATCAAGCTCAAGCTCGACCTCGAGGAAATCGCCAACGGCGTGGAGAAGAAAATCAAGGTGAAGCGCTACGTGGCCTGCCAGCCCTGCAGCGGCACCGGCGCCAAAAACGGCTCCGAGCTGAAAACCTGCGGCACCTGCAACGGCAACGGACAGGTGAAGCGCGTGGTGAACACCATGCTGGGCCAGATGGTGAGCAGCAGCACCTGCCCCACCTGCAACGGCGAAGGCAAGACCGTAACGGCCACCTGCGACGTGTGCAAGGGCGAAGGCCGGCAGCTGCACGAGGAGGTTATTCCCATCAACATCCCCGCTGGGGTTGCTAACGATATGCAGCTCTCGATGGGGGGCAAGGGCAACTACCCCGAGCGCGGCGGCGTGCCCGGCGACCTGCTCATTCAGATTGAGGAGGAGCCGCACGAGTTCCTCAAGCGCGACGGCAACAACATCATGTACGAGCAGTACATCTCCTTCGTGGATGCGGCCCTGGGCGCCAGCCTGGAAGTGCCCACCATCGAGGGCAAGGTGAAAATCAAGGTGGAGCCCGGCACCCAGCCCGGCAAAATCCTGCGCCTGCGCGGCAAGGGCATTAAAGACCTGAACGGCTACGGCCGCGGCGACCAGCTTATTCATCTCAATGTGTGGACGCCCAAGAGCGTGAGCAGCCAGGAGCGCGAGCTGCTGGAAAAGCTGCGCGACTCCGACAACTTTGCCCCGCACCCCGGCAAAAACGAGAAAGGCTTCTTCGAGAAAGTAAAGGAGTACTTCGCGTAAGCAAAGACGCAGAAGCTATCAAAATAAAAAAAGCTCGCCCGGCACACGCCGGGCGAGCTTTTTTATTGCTGGAGCAGCGGGTGATGGATGGCAGATGAAAGCATAGGAAAAAATATTCTGGAAGGTCTGTAATGCCGGAAGGAGAGTGTCGATTAACTACCTGCTAGTATTGCTTTCCCATGGACGTTTCTGCCCGCCCGCCTGATTTTGTGACCATGCTCAACCAGCAGCAGGCCCTGTTGCGGCGGGTGTGCCGGCTCTACTGCCAGGATGCCGACGACCGTCAGGACCTGTTCCAGGAGATAGTGCTGCAGCTCTGGCGGGCCTACCCGCGCTACGTGCCCCAGCCGGGGGTGAAGCTCAGTACCTGGCTCTACCGCATTGCCCTGAATGTGGCCATCAGCAGCCTGCGGCAGCGTACCCGCCGCCCGGCCACCGACGAGCTTGATGCCGAAGCCCTGGCTGTGGCCCAGGCTCCTGATGCCGGGCCCGATGCGGACGACCGCGCCGCTTTGTACGAGGCCATCGGGCGGCTGTCGGACGTGGATAAAGCCTTTGTGCTGCTCTACCTCGAAGGCCGGCCCTACGAGGAGATGGCCGACATCCTGGGCATTACCCAGAACAATGTGCGGGTGAAAATGCACCGCATTCAGGAAAAGCTCCGTCAATTATTCGTTCGCTGCTAATTGCCTTTCTTTTATGGACCTTGATGAACTCCGTCGGCAGTGGCAGCAGCCCGAAGCTGCCCCGCCGCCTTTGAGCCCGGCCGAGCTTGATGAGCTGCTAAAGCAGAAGTCGAGCAGCCTGATTGATAAAATGCGCTTCAATGCCCGGGCCGAAGCAGCCTTCACGGCTGTGATGGGGGCGGCCATGCCAGTACTGCTGCTGTTTGTGCACAACGCGCTGCGGCAGGCCCAGGTGCTTAGTGTATTTTTTCTGTGCCTGGTCATGCTGGCCTACTACTATCGTAAGCTGGCCATGCTACGCCAGATGATGCAGCCCGAAGCTAATGTGCGCGGCAGCCTGCTGCTGCTTTGCGGGGGGCTGCGCGACATGCTGCGCTTCAACTACCGGCTGTGTGTGGCGACGGGACCGGCTTCGCTGCTGCTCGTGTACGGGTATGCCGTAGCCAGGGAAGTAACCCGGCCGGGTGGCATTCGCCCCAGCAAGCTGCTCGCAATAACCGGGGTGCTGCTAGGAGTAGGCATCGTTCTTTACTGGGGTGCGAAGTGGCTGACACAATGGTATCTGCAGCGCCTCTACGGTCGGCACCTCGACCGGCTGGAAAGCCAGCTGCGGGAGCTGGACGAGCCCACTCATCTCGCCCTGGAACTACCGTAGCTTAATTCCGCATACTTTTATCGCCAAATAGTTCTTTTCACCAACCCTGCGCAACCCGTGTCTACACCTGACCATCCTGCGATTCTCGAAGCCCTAAACGTGCGCAAGGCCTACGCTGCCCACGTTGCCCTTGATGGCGTGAGCCTGAGCATTCCCGAAAAAAGCATTTTTGGCTTGCTGGGGCCCAACGGGGCCGGCAAGACTTCGCTTATCCGCATCATCACCCAGATTACGGGGGCCGACAGCGGCGAAATCCGCTTCCGCGGGCAGCGCCTCAGCCCCGAGCACGCCGCCCACATCGGCTACCTGCCTGAGGAGCGGGGCCTCTACAAGAAAATGAAGGTAGGGGAGCAGCTGCTGTACCTGGCCCAGCTCAAGGGCCTGAGCAAGGCCGACGCTACCCAGAAAATCAGGTATTGGCTCGACCGCTTCGAGATGAAGGGCTGGGGCAATAAAAACGTGGAAGACCTTTCCAAAGGCATGCAGCAGAAGGTGCAGTTTGTGGCTACCGTACTGCACGACCCTTCGCTTATCATCCTCGACGAGCCCTTCTCCGGGTTTGACCCCATCAACGCCAATCTGCTCAAAGACGAGATTCTGGCTTTGCGCGACGCCGGCGCTACCATCATCTTCTCGACGCACCGCATGGAGTCGGTAGAGGAGCTGTGCGACCACATTGCCCTCATCAACCGCTCGCAGAAGGTATTGGACGGGCCGGTGCGGCAGGTGCGCGACTCCTATCGCACGCATACCTACGAGATAGAGGGCCAGGGTGCCCTGATGGTGCTGCACCCGGACTTTGAGGTGCTGGAGCAAAAGAAGCGGGAAAACGGCTACTTCTACGCCCGCATCCGCATTCTGCACGGCCTGACCCCCAACGACCTGCTGCGCTACCTCATTGGGCCCGGCAAGGTAGAAGTGCACGCTTTCCGGGAGCGGGTGCCCAGCATCAACGAGATTTTCATTCAGCGCGTGCGCGAAACCCACCCCGACTACGTGCCCGATGCCGAAGAGGCGGTCAACGCCTGAAATTTAGCTGATAGCTATTAGCTGATAGCCAATAGCTGTTGGCTTTTGCATTTGAGCTTCAGACCAATTATCTGATTTGCAAGGCAAAGAGGAGTAAGCATCTAAGCCCTAAGACCCTAAGTCCCCAAGTCCCTAAGTCCCCAAGTCCCTAAGTCCCCAAGTCCCTAAAACCTATGTCTAAAATCTGGCTTATTGCCCAGCGGGAATACATTACCCGGGTGCGCAAAAAGAGTTTCATCATCATGTCGCTGCTCGGGCCGCTGCTTACCATAGCACTGTTTGCTGTCCCCCTCCTCATTGCCAAGATGTCGGATAAGGATAAGCTCGTGGCGGTGGCCGATGCCGGCAACCTGTTTGCCGGCGAGCTGCCCGCCCCCAAAGAAGACGTGCGCTTCGTGGCCGTGCCTACCGACCTGGCCCAGGCCAAAGCCCAGTACAAAGCCGGTAAGTACGACGCCCTGCTCTACGTGCCGCCCTTCGAGATGGAAAACCCGGCCGGCTTCCAGATATTTTCCAAGCAGGGCGTGGGCCTCTCGCTGGAATCGGACCTGCGCAAGACCATCAACAAGCAGATTGAGATGCAGCGCCTGCGCAAGTCCGGCATCACCCGCGAAACACTCGATAAGCTGAAGGCCGACATCGACCTGCAATCCATCAGCCTGAGCGAAAACGGGGAAAAAGCTGCCAGCACCGGGGTGAGTACCGCCGTGGCCTACGGCGCCGGCTTTTTGATTTACATCTTCATCTTTCTGTACGGCGTGCAGATTATGCGCGGCGTGATGGAAGAGAAAACCAACCGCATTGTGGAAGTTATGATTTCCTCGGTGAAGCCCTTTCAGCTGATGATGGGCAAGGTGGTGGGAATTGCGGGCGTGGGCTTCACTCAGCTGGCCCTGTGGGTGCTGCTTTCAATGGGCATCAGCACCGTATTCGCCGGCTCGGTAAGCCCGGCCAGCGCCGTAGCGGCCCGCACGGCTCAATCTGGCAAGTTGGCGCAGGCAGCTGTCGAAGACGATGACACGGCCGTGGTGCAAAGCGAGACCGCTGCCGAAAAGACCGAGCGCAAGCAGGCCACCTTGGTCAGCAAGCTTTCCAAAGGCTTGTCCGACATGAACATGCCCCTGATTATTGGCTGCTTTCTGTTCTACTTCCTGGGCGGCTACCTGTTTTATGGCTCGCTGTTCGGCGCCATCGGCTCGGCGGTAGATAATGAGACGGATACCCAGCAGTTTATGATGCCCGTGACCATGCCCCTGGTGCTCACCTTCGTGGTGTCGCAGGCCGTGCTTACCACCAATCCCAACGGCTCGGTGGCTTTCTGGATGTCGATGATTCCCTTCACCTCGCCCATTGCCATGATGATGCGCCTGCCATTTGGGGGCGTGCCGGCCTGGCAGCTGGCCCTGTCCATGGCCCTGCTGATTGGCGGCTTTATCGGCACCATCTGGCTGGCCGGCCGCATCTACCGCGTGGGTATTCTCATGTATGGCAAGAAGGTAACCTACGGCGAGCTCTCGCGCTGGATGTTCTACAAGGGGTAAAACTGATTCAAACCTTAGACCTTAGAATCGTTCTGATGGAAAAACATTCTAACGTCTCATGTCTAGCCTTTAAGCTCTACTTTCGTGCTATGAAAACCTTACTTCGCCCCACGTGGGTCTTGTTTCTGCTGCTGCCATTGCTTGCCCTTAAATGTGAGAAGGACGACATTGTGAAAGCCAACCGGTTTGAGATAACCGTGCGCGTGACCGGCACCCACCTCGACGGGCTGGGAGCGGAGATGCACGTCAGCTCCGTGCTGAACGTGCTCAACCCCACCACGGGCCCCACGCTTACATACAGCTACGGCAGCAGCGTCAGCCAGACCTACACCCTGGGTACATTCGGCATACAAGACCAGTTTACTGCAGTGGTGGCTTTCCGCAATGTTACCTGCAACAGCAGCTTGCAGCCGGCCACCGACAGCAGGCTGCGCCTGGAAGTGCTGGCCAATGGGGTGCTCGTGAATGTGGTGGAGCTGGCTCCCGGCTCGCGTAGCGGCAGCTTCAGCTGCAGCCCGTACTGGATTAATACCACCGTGGGCAACGGCGACGACTGGGACTAGTCGCTTCTGCTGGCACCAAATAGGGGCGGGGCTTGCTGCTGCCCGCCGTTGAACGGTTTCGTTCTGACGGCGGGCAGCAGCAAGCCCCGCCCCGCTGGTTTAACGCCCCTTTGCTCCGTATTTTGGCTTATGCATTTGCGTCGCTTCTTTCTGATTGCCCTCTTGCCGCTGCTGGCCTTTACCACGGCCGACCGGCCCGCCTACCGCCTGTTCACCGCCACGGGGCAGGTGGCCGACTACGATAAGATGCTGGCCGAGCTGGCCCAGGCCGACGTGGTGCTGTTTGGCGAGCAGCACAACGATGCCCTGGCGCACTGGCTGGAGCTGCAGGTGGCCAAGGACCTGCTGCGCCTGAAAAAGCCGGGGCAGCTGGTGCTGGGCCTGGAGATGTTCGAGCGCGACGTGCAGCCTTTGCTGGCCCAGTACGCGGCCGGAACTCTGCCCGACTCGGCCTTGGAGCGCCAGGCGCGGCCCTGGCCCAACTACGCCACCGACTACCGCCCCCTGCTGCAGCTGGCCCGGGCCAATGGCCTGCCCATCATTGCCACCAATGTGCCCCGGCCCTACGCCCGCGCCGTGGCCAAAGGCGGGCTGGCGGCCCTCGACCAGCTGCCGGCGGCCGAGAAAGCCCTGCTGGTGCCGCTGCCGCTGAAGGTAGACTACGAGCTGCCCGGCTACAAGAGAATGGCTGCTATGTTTGGCGATGGCAGCGCGGCGCACGGCAGCGGAGCCCAGAAAATTATTCAGGCCCAGGCCCTGAAGGATGCCACCATGGCCTACTACATCTGGGGCAGCGTGGGGCCAGGCCACACTTTGCTGCACATCAACGGCTCCTTCCACTCCGACTACCACGATGGCATTGTGGCTTACCTGCGCGAGTATGCGCCCAAGCTGCGGGTACTTACCATCAGCACGGTGGCACAGCCGCAGCTGCAAAAGCTGGAGAAAGAGCACCTGAATGTGGCCGATTTTGTGCTGGTGCTGCCCGAGGACATGACCAAAACGTATTAGGCAGCGCCCTACTTGGCCACCGCTTCTTACCACACTTTTGCACCTGCTATGATTTCCACCCAGAATTACGATGCCCTGCCCGACGCCAACAGCTTAAAGCGCCTGGCGAAGGCGCTGGCCGTGCTCGATGCCGTCAACTCTCCCGACCTGGAGTTTCGCTACTATACGTTTAATGCCGAGTGGAGCGAAGACGAACAGGTGCTGGAGATGAGCGACGGCGAAGGCGACCAGATGCTGGTGCTGTTTCGGCCCGAAGGCTGCGTCATCAACGGCTACCTCGACGGGTTGGAGCAGCCGGATAAAAGCCAGGTAACGCGCGGCCTGCCCGCGGCATTCGACGACTTCATGTTTGGCGAGCCGGTCAGCTCCATTGGCACCAGCTTCTGCCTGTGGTACACCCCCGGCCAGGGCTGGCAAACCGGCGTGGTAGGCGACGACGACAGCTCCGAAGAGCTGCTGTACATGCTCGACGGCAACCCCGAAACCTACGCGGACTGGGCCGACGAGTACTACGGCGATGAAACGGAACGCTCGCCCATCGATGCCGATACCGTGGCCCAGGTGTACCGCGGCGAAACCCTGACCAAAGCCATGGTGCTGCGCATTGTGGATGAGGTGGAGGACTGGGCGCAGCTCGAAACCGACCTGCAGGCCATTGGCTACCCTTATGATTTTAGTTAACCTACCGGCACTCCAATGAGCGCCACCAAGTCAGCTGCTGATGTTTATTCGCGAAGCTCGGGTTCAGGATATTGACGCTATGTCGGCGGTGCGGCTGGCAGTAAAGGAGAACGTGCTTTCCAACCCCGCGCTGGTCACCTATGACGATTATGTAGACTATCTATTCCGCCGCGGGCAGGGCTGGGTGGCGGAAGTGGAGGAGCGCATCGCCGGCTTTGCCATTGTCGACTTGCAGGAGCATAACGTGTGGGCCCTGTTCGTGCATCCCGATTTCGAGGGGCAGGGCCTGGGCCGCGCCCTCCACGACACGATGCTAAGCTGGTATTTCAACCAAACCCGCAAAACCCTGTGGCTGGGAACTGCGCCCGGCACCCGGGCCGAGGCGTTTTACCGCAAAGCGGGCTGGCGCGATTTGGGCCTGCGCGGTAACGGCGAAGTAAAATTTGAGATGCAGGCCCTGCCGCGGTAGCGCAGCATCTGTACTGGGCCTTGCCAAGGATTCGTAAGCTAAGTTTGCAGGAATGAGCCGCTAGGTAACCGGCCATCCAACCCATTCTGTGCTTTCTATGAAGTCCGCTTTCATTCTCTTCTTCAGCCTGCTTGTAGCAGTATCGACCTACGGGCAGAATTTTGAGGGCCGCATCCTGTACACCAACTCCTACAAAAGCAAGATGGCTAATGTGGTCGACCAGCAATGGAGCGACATGATGGGTGTTACGCAGGAGTATTTCATGAAAGGCGGCGACTACAAATCCATTATGAATGGAAAAATGGTGCAGTGGCAGCTCTACCGCAGCCAGGATAACAAGCTGTACACCAAAATGGCTAACTCCGAGGCCGCGCTGTGGAACGACGCCGGCGTAAACCCGGACGAGGTATTGAAGGCCGAGGTGAAGAAAGGCGCCGCGACTGTACTCAACTATAAGTGCGACGAGCTGACGCTGACCTGCAAAAGCGGCATTCAGAAATACTACTTCAGCTCCACGCTGGGCATCGACGCCAGGCTGTTCGCCAACCACAAGTATGGCAACTGGAGCGAAGTGGTAAAACATAGCAGAGCGGTGCCGCTGAAGATGGTTATTGAAAGCCCGCAGATGACCCTGGTTGCCATTGCTACGGAGGTGAAGCCCCAGAAGCTGGATGCGAAAATGTTCGAGCTGCCGGCTGGCCTGAAGGCCGAAAAGAGCCCGTACTAAGGGTTGCCCGGCAGGTGGTGGTAAAAGGCAGCCCACGGTATCTGCCGTAACTTGCAGGCCCCATTTCAGCCACTTCGCTATTCGCTAAGCATAATGCAGGATAATAACGCCGAGAAAAAAGCTCTATTCCAATTAGTTGCCGACAAGCTTCAGCAGCAGGGCTTCGGTATTGAAAAGCAGGACCAGACCCGCCCCTGGGGCGGTTTCTTCGTCATTCAGGAAGACCAGGCGCAGCAGTTCGCCGATACGTACTTCGACGGGCTGTCGGTCGACCAGCTGCGCATCTCCGGCAAGCTTAGCCCCAAGGTGCTGCTGGTAGCGCCGCAGCAGCGCCTGAGCTGGCAGTACCACCACCGCCGGGCCGAGATATGGCAGGTAGTGCAGGGCCCGGTGGGCGTAGCCACCAGCCCCACCGACGAGCAGGGAGAAGTTAAAACCTACCACGCGGGCGAGCGAATTGTGCTGCAGCAAGGCGAGCGGCACCGCCTCGTGGGCCTCGACAGCTGGGGGGTGCTGGCCGAAATCTGGCAGCATACCGATGCCGACAACCCTTCCGACGAGGAGGACATCGTGCGGGTGCAGGACGACTTCGGCCGCTAGCAGCTTTCCGGCATTTCAGGCCGAAAAGCGCCATATTACGAACACAAAGGGCCTTGCCAGCATAGAGCGAACCGCGCTAACCGCGCTATTCCCTCGGCTGGCAAGGCCTTTTGCTTTTCTTCAGTAGCGTTAATTGCCGGGCGCCAAAGCGGGACGGAGGCCCAGCGCTATTCTCCGGGCCGGTAGCTGCGCTCGGTATGGGCCTGCACTTCTTCGGGGTAAAACCAGACCTGCTTGAACTGCCCGTTGGTATAGAGACTGGCCTGGTCGGTAAAGTGCGGCGTGCCGGGCCGGCTGCTTTGGCCGCCCGTTACCACCGAGCGGGCTTTGATGCGCGGGCCAAACTCCACCACGGCCACAAAGCTGTTGCCCACCGTGCCGTAGCGCTTTTTGGTGTTGGGGTAGGCCCTGGCGCCATAGGCGGCAAGTGAGCCCCAGGCCGACGAGGCAAACGCTACCGGTAGGCTGGGCAGCTGGTCGTTGTACGTTTCCTGAATCTTGCCGGTCAGGCGCTGAAAGCGGTTCACCTCGCCCCAGGGCTTGCGCCAGGTGCCAAAGTCCTTGCTCAGGTCGTTGAGCGTTTCGGCCAGGGCGCCCAGCTTTTCCGGGGCGCTGGTGTTGCGAAGGGTAAACTGCACAAAGCTCATATAATCGGGTGCAGGCTTGTCGGCCGGCAGCCGGGTGCGGGCCAGGGCCTGCAGCTTCTCGGCCCAGTAGATGGCCACCGTCTGCGCTACCGAAGTCGTGCTATAGTTGTGGTCCCAGGCCTGGAGCAGGGCAATAGCATCAGCTACCGCCTGCGGCGGGCGCACGGCAGCCGTGTCCTGCTCGGCTTCGAACACCGCGATGAGGGGTGGAATAAGGTCGTCGAATGCGGTCAGGTGCGGGTCGTTAGCCGCGGCAATGAGGGTGTCGAGGGTAAATTTCTGGCGCCGGCTGAGCACGCGCACGGCATTCAGGCCGCGGTAGTTTTCGGGGTCGGGGGCCATGTAGGCGGGGTACTTTTCCCGGCTGGGGCTGCCGGGGCCCGCCACGGTAAACGGGGTTGAGTTGCAGTTCTGAATGTAGCCGCTGGCGGGGTTGCGCACCTGTACCAGCTCCTCCACGCCGTGAAAGCCCTGCCACTCGGTTTGTGGGTTGGCGCCATCCACCGGCTGGCTCCAGTCGAACTGCGGGGCGCGGCGGGGCATGAAGTTGCCGTGCCAGTAGGCAATGTTGCCCTGGGCATCGGCAAACACCGTGTTGTTGGAAGCGTTGCCGTTAAGCTGCTGCACTTCCTTGAATTTGGCATAGCCATCGGCTTTGGTACGGAGGTAGGACTGCGACAAGGCCGCCAGGGGCTCGTTCATCATGCGCACGGCCACCCAGTGGGAGTTGTCTTTCTGGCCCACGATGGGCCCGTGGTGAGTGCGGTAAATGGTGAATTCCCGGTGCAGCACCTTTTCCCCGTCCCGGTAAGGCAGCCGCACCTTTTCGGCCCGCACCGGCCGCAGCTTATTGCCGTAGCGGTAATAGAAAGCGCCTTTCTTTTTCTCAATGGTTTCCAGGTACTCGTCCATGCTGTCGGCGTAGCTGGAAGTGTGCATCCAGCCGCAGTGCTGGTTGAAGCCCTGGTACACAAAAAACTGGCCCCAGGTAACGGCGCCATAGGCGTTCAGGCCGGCTTCGCTCACCATCTGCACCTCCGAGCGGAAGTAGAACGAGGTATGGGGGTTGATGAGCAGCAGCGCGTGGCCGCTGGCACTTTTAGCCGGGGCAATGGCAAAGCCATTGGAGCCCACCGCCTCCCGCTGGTATCGTTCGCGGTCATTATCCAGCCACGTAGAAGACTTTTTCTCGGAGTAAAAAGCCTTGATGCGGTCCAGCGGCACCACGCTGATGTTGCCCCCAATGCTGCCCTCGCTGAACATGAGCGGCATCCAGGGCTGGAAGCGCGTGAGCAGGCGCGGCTTCACTGTAGGGTGGGTGTGCAGGTAGTAGTTGGTGCCCGCGGCGAAGGCATCGAGCAGCTCCTTCATCCACGGCGGGCTTTTGCGGTACACGGCAATGGCCTGGGTCGAGTCCATGAACAACCGAGCCCGCAGGTCGTGGTAAAGGGCGCTTTCGCCTTCAACTTCCGCCAAGCGCCCAATGGCGTCGAGGTAGTTCATCTCCACCCGGTCGAAGTCGTCCTCGCACTGCGAGTAAAGCAGGCCGAACACGGCATCGGCGTCGGTCTTGCCATAGATGTGGGGCACGCCCCAGGTGTCGCGCACAATGCGCACCCGCTGGGCCTGCTGCTGCCAGCGGGCCACTTCCTGGGGCGTGAAGGCCTGAGCTGCCGGGCCAGCAGTCCAACAAAGCAGCAGCAAAAGCAATCCACGTAACACCATATAAGCAGGAATTAAGATGAGGCGGCAAAAATGCAAAAAGCTCCGGCCGTAGCCAGAGCTTTTCAGTTTGAGAAGAAAATCAGCGCCATCCCAAAAATCAGCGCCAATCAGTGATTATGCGGAGAACGAGGAGCCGCAGCCGCAGGTGCTCTTGGCCTGGGGGTTGTTGAACACAAAGCCCCGGGCGTTGAGGCCGTCCTGAAAGTCTACTTCCATGCCCAGTACGTACATGGCGTGCTTTTTATCCATGATGAGCAGCAGCCCGTCGAGGTCGTAGGTTTCGTCCTGCTCCTTGGCTTTGTCGAAGCCCAGCAGGTAGCTCATGCCCGAGCATCCGCCGCCTTGCACGCCAATGCGCAAGCCATAATCGGCCGGCACATTCTTTTCCTGGATGATATTCTTCACCTCGACCACGGCGCGGGGGGTGAGGCTGATAGGGGCGATTTTAGTGGCCGTTGCCATAATGTGAATCGTTAAGAATAAGGTGAAGTGCAAAGATACGGCGGCCGGCCTTGTGGCCTGCCGGGGCGTACCATACGTAAACAGCAGTTGGGGGGCCACGGTTCACGGCGTAAGTTTGCCTGCTACACCAAGCAGCCCGCGGCTGCGTTATACCGCCCCCACCACCCCTTTTACGTGCCAGGCTGCCGCCTGGTGTTTGTGCATGGATACCACTGCCTATCTTTTCGACCTGCTGAAAATCATTCTACCCGCCCTCATCGTGGCCGGGGCCATCTTTCTGCTCATTCAGCAGTACCTGGAAAAAGAGCAGCAGCGCCGTGTTATCGAGCTGCGTCTGGAAAACAGCAAGGCCACCCTGCCCATTCGCCTGCAGGCCTACGAGCGTATTATCCTGTTCCTGGAGCGCATCTCGCCCAACAACATCCTGGTGCGCTTGAGCAGCGCCGGGCAAACGGCCGCCGACTACCACCGGCAGCTGCAGCACGAAATCCGGGCCGAGTACGAGCACAACCTCTCCCAGCAGCTCTACGTGTCGCCCGAAGCCTGGAACCTGGTGAAGGAAGCCAAAGAAAACGTGCTGACCATGGTGAACCGGGCCTACCACGGCCTGCAGAACCCCACCCAGCTGCGCGGCACCGAGCTGGCCAAGCGCATCCTCGAAGGCATGATGACCGACGCCGCCGACCCCACCGACCAGGCCCTGAGCTCGGTGAAGCGCGAGGCCGCCGGGCTGTTTTAAGTCAGGAGAACGTGTCATTGCGAGTGCAGCGCAGCGGAACGCGGCAAACGCAGTTCGGGTAGCCAATCCGTCCTCTAGCATTCAGTCGCCACTGAGGTGTGATGCATAAAAAAGCCCCAACGCCTATGCTGGCGTTGGGGCTTTTTCTATGTCTGGGTTTACCTGGTTTCTGAGTGCTAGAGGAAAGATTGGCTACGCCGAACTGCGTTTGCTGCGGCCTACGGCCTCGCAATGACACGAAACAACTTACGCCACCACACTCTGTGCCGCCTCAATGGCGCTGCGGTAGCACTCCTCGTACATGGGCACAATCTGCCCAATCTCAAACTCCTCGGCCCGGGCCCGTGCGGCGTCCTTAAAGCGGGGGAGGTTTTCATCGTCCAGGATGAAAAGGGCATTCTTCACCATGTCGGCCACGTCGCCGATTGCGCTTACGGTGCCGGTCACGCCGTGCACGTTCAGCTCGGGAATGCCGCCGGCGTTGGTACTCACCACGGGCACCTCGCAGGCCATGGCTTCGAGGGCAGCCAGGCCGAAGCTTTCATTCTCGGAGGGCATCAGGAACAGGTCACTCACGCTGAGCACTTCCTCCACCGCTTCCAGCTTGCCCAGGAAGCGAATGTCCTGCTGCAGGTTGAGGTCGCGGGCCAGCTTTTCCATGCGCGAGCGGTCGGGGCCGTCGCCCACCAGCAGCAGCTTGGCGGGCAGGGCGGCCCGCACGCCGGCAAAGATGCGCAGCACGTCTTCCACCCGCTTCACCGAGCGGAAGTTGCTGGTATGAATGAGCAGCTTTTCGCCATCGGGGGCAATGGCGGCCCGGAAGTGGCTTTTGTTCTGCTTCCTAAAGCGGCTCAGGTCGATGAAGTTGGGGATGACCTGAATGTCTTTCTCAATGGCGAAATACGCGTAGGTTTCCCGCTTGAGGTCGGCCGACACGGCCGTCACGCCGTCGCTCTGGTTGATGCTGAACGTGACCACCGGCTCGTAGCTGGCGTCTTTGCCCACCAGGGTAATATCGGTGCCGTGCAGGGTCGTAACCACCGGAATGTTGATGCCGCGGGTGCGCAGAATCTGCTTGGCCATGTAGGCGGCCGAGGCGTGCGGAATGGCGTAGTGCACATGCAGCACGTCGAGCTTCTCGTTCTGCACGATGTCGACCATCTTGCTGGTTAGGGCCAGCTCGTAGGGCGGAAACTGGAAGAGGGGGTAGGCCGGCACGTACACCTCGTGGTAAAAGAGGTTTTCGTTGAAGAAGTCGAGCCGGACCGGCTGGCTGTAGGTGATGAAATGCACGCGGTGGCCGCGCTGGGCCAGGGCTTTGCCCAGCTCGGTGGCCACTACGCCGGAGCCGCCAAAGGTGGGGTAACAAACAATGCCGATGTTCATGCGAAAAGCAGAAGAGGAAAGCTCAGCTAGCCAAACCGGTATTGCGTCCGGATGTTGGCTAAGCCAAGGTCTTTGCAAAGACGATTCAGGGCCCCCAATGTTGCTTTTTTATTTCGCAGTAGCCCCCTTTCGGTCGAAGCCGGGCGCTAGTCTTTCTGCTTGGCCGCCGCCATGGCCTTGTAAATCACGTCGTGAATGCGCGTGCGGATGTTGTACTGCCGCAGCTTGTTGTTGGCCGCGTCGGGGTACACGCGGTTGGAGAGGAAGATGTAGAGGATTTTGTTTTCCGGGTCCATCCACACGCAGGTGCCCGTGAAGCCGGTGTGGCCGAAGGTGCTGGGCGGCGAAAGGCTGCTGGTAGGCCCTTCGGCTTTTTCCGGGGTACCGTGGTCCCAGCCCAGGCCGCGGCGGTTGCCGGCCGTCTGCACCCGGGCAAACTCCGATACCACCGGGTTCTGAAAATAGGTGATGCCACCGTAGCGCCCGTTTTGCAGGTTCATCTGCATCAGCACGGCCAGGTCGTTGGCTGTGGCAAACAGCCCGGCGTGGCCGCCCACGCCGCCTACCAGGGCCGCGGTTTGGTCGTGCACCGTGCCTTGCAGCAGGCCCCGGCGGAAGTATGTGTCCTTCTCCGTGGGCGCGATGCAGCTCTTGGGGAAGCGCTGCAGCGGGTTGTAAGTCATGCTGCCCAGGCCCAGCGGACGGTAGAAGTTGTCTTGCAGGAATACGTGGATGGGCTCGCCCAGCAGCTTCTCGCTCAGGCGCTTCATAATGATGAAGCTCAGGTCGGAGTACTCCACCGGGTACTTGCCCTTAATCTTGGGCATGAGGCTGGAGCGCATGGTCCAGGCCCATACCGAGTCGTCGGCGGCTTTGGTGCTGTACTCGCCGGGCGCTACTTCGTTGGGAAAGTCGTCGGAGCGGGTGCTGGCGTAGAACGTAGGCTTGAGGCCGCTGCTGGTGATGGTGCGCTCCCAGGTAGGAATGCCGGGCTTGAGGCCGGCCTGGTGCAGCAGCACCTCGCGCACGGTCATCTCCCGCTTGTTGGTACGGGCCAGTTCGGGCAGGTAGGTGGCTACTTTCTCGTCGAGGTCGAGCTTGCCCTGGTCCTTGAGGTACATCACGGCCTGCAGCGTGCCGGCCACTTTGGTCACCGAAGCCAGGTCGTAGAGCGTGCTGCTCGTTACGGGCTGCGACTGGTCGTAGGTGCAGTAGCCGTAGCTCTGGTCGAACACCACGGTACCGTTTTTAGCTACCAGCACCTGGCAGCCGGGGGCGGCGGCGTAGGTCTGGCTTTCGAGGGCAATGTTGTCAATCAGGGCCAGGGTGCGCGAGTCCAGGCCTTCGCTCTCCGGGGCCGCGTAGCGCAGGCGGTTCAGCTCGGGCGTGGCAATGCCGGTACCCACGGGCAGCAGCGGCGACACGGTAACCGGTAGCTTGCCGCGGGCCGGCAGGGCGCCAAACAGCACCTGCGGCACCACAATCTGACCTGCGTAATGGTCTTCGTAGCCGCACACCAGCGTGCGCGAATTCTCCAGGAACTTCAGGGCGTACGCGTTGCCCATGGCCACTACCACGGTTTTAATACGGGTGTTGGCCTGCAGCTGCTTGATGAAGTTGAGGGCCCCATCGCCCAGCCCGTAGTTGTGGGCGGGCGTGTTGTTCATGTTGTGGAGGCTCACCACCACCACATTATAGCCCCGCAGCCGCGCCCGGATACGGCCAAAAGTCGAGTCGGGGGCGTAGCGGTCCGACACGGCGAACACCGGGCCGGGCTGGTACTTGTTGAAGATGGTAGCGTAGGGCCCCTCGGCATGGGTGCCGATGGTGATGGCCGCAATGCGCAACGTATCAAGCCGCTTGAATGGCAGCAGCTTGTCTTCGTTCTTCACCACTGTGATGGCGTGCTCGAAGATGCTCTGAGCCAGTACCCGGGTGCTGGGCCGGTTCAGGCTGTCGTGCAGCACCGAGAGCCGCACCGGCTTGTACTGAGAGAGCCCGGCCCAGTACTTGGCCCGCAGGATTTTCTTTACCCGCAGGTCAATGTCGTCCTGTTTGAGCTTGCCCGCGGTAATGGCTTCGCGGATGCGGCGCAAAGCCGCCGGCACGTCTTCCGAGAACAGCAGCACGTCGTTGCCGGCCGCCAGGGCCTGGGCATCAAGCTCGCCGTCGTTGTAAATCTTGCTGACGCTCTTCATGTTCAGAGCATCGGTAAACACCAGCCCCTTGAAGCCCATCTTGTCCTTCAGCAGGCCCGTCACCAGGTTGTAGGAGAGGGTAGTGGTGCGGGCGTTGGTGGTGTCGAACAGGGGCATGTAGAGGTGGGCCACCATCACGCCCATCACCCCGGCTTCGAACGACTTCTGGAAAGGGAACAGGTCTACTTTGGTCAGCCGGGCCAGGTCGGTGTTGATAACCGGCAGGGCCACGTGCGAGTCGGTGTCGGTGTCGCCGTGTCCGGGAAAGTGCTTGGCCACGGCCATTATCCCATTATCCTGCAGGCCTTTGATGTATTGAATGCCCAGCTTGGCCACCTTCTCCTGGTTTTCGCCGAAGGAGCGGTTGCCGATTACCGGGTTGCTGGGGTTGGAGTTGACGTCGATTACCGGCGCAAAGCTGATGTGTACGCCCAGGGCGCGCATCTTGCGGGCAATCTCGCGGCCCATCCGGTACACGTACTTCTCGTCGTCCATCGCGCCCAGCGTCATCTGCTTGGCGAAGTGGGCCGAGGAGTCGAGGCGCATGTCGAGGCCCCACTCGGCGTCCATGGCGATGAGCAGGGGCACCTGGGCGGCGGCCTGCAGGCGGTTGGTCATCAGCGCCTGGCGCTTGGGGCCGCCCTGCAGAAACATCACCCCGCCAATGGCCTGGTTGCGCACCAGCTGCTCGATGCGGTTGGCATGGGCGCGCTCCTTGTTGGAGTAGGCAGCCACCATGAACAGCTGGCCCAGCCGCTGCTCGGGCGTGAGCGAGTTGAACACACTATCCACCCAGGCCATTTCTATAGGTGCTGCTGGCAGAGGGTCGGCGGGCAGCTTCTTTGGCTCCGAAAACGACAGCAGCAGGCCCGATGCCAACAACAGCACGGCGACGAGGCCAAGCCGAAAATTGGTGCGAATCAGCCCTACAGGGTTGTTTAGTGAGTTCAAAGGGTAATCAGGGCCGGCAGGCCGTACTTTTGTCGTGGTTAGCAGCGGAACCGCGCCAGGGGTTTGCGGGTTCCGTTTGGGTGGTCTGTGCAAGCAAAGAACCTGGAGAAGAAGGTGCAAGTTTTTGGCTTTCACCCCAGGTAATTCGCTGGCAAAGGTACGCAAAAAACCGTGTGGCGGGTTGAAAACGCCACAGAATAAGCAATATTGTAGCATAAGCTGCGGCTTGTCTCTCAAAAGCTTAAGCGCCCCAAAAACTGTGCTGCTCCCCGCCACTTTTCGCACCCAACTATGCCCGATATCATTCAACTGCTTCCCGAGTACCTCGCCAACCAGATTGCGGCCGGCGAGGTGGTGCAGCGGCCGGCTTCGGTGGTGAAAGAGCTGCTGGAAAATGCCGTCGACGCCAAGGCCACCCAGGTCCAGCTTATTGTAAAGGAAGCCGGAAAACAGCTGGTGCAGGTGGTCGACAACGGGGCCGGTATGTCGCCCACCGATGCCCGCATGAGCCTGGAGCGGCACGCGACCAGCAAGATACGCTCGACCGAAGACCTGTTCCGGATTCGTACCCTGGGCTTTCGGGGCGAGGCTCTGGCCTCCATTGCGGCCGTGGCTCAGGTGGAAATCCGCACCAAGCAGCGTGAGTATGACACCGGCACCCTGCTGCTGGTGGAAGGCTCGCAGATAAGCAGCCAGCAGCCCACGGCCTGCCCTGATGGGACGAGCATCGCCGTTAAGAACCTGTTCTTCAACGTGCCGGCCCGGCGCAACTTTCTGAAGAGCAATGCCGTGGAGATGCGCCACATTCTCGACGAGTTCCAGCACGTGGCCCTGGCCAACCCCCAGATTGCCTTTTCCCTGTACCAGAACGACCTGGAAGTGTTCAGCCTGCCGGCCGGCAAGCTCAGCCAGCGTATCGTGGCCTTGCTGGGCAATGGCTACAAGGAGCAGCTCGCGGCCTGCGAGGAAGTAACGCAATTCATCACCGTGAAGGGCTTTGTAGGCAAGCCGGAGTCGGCTAAGAAAAGCCGGGGCGACCAGTTTTTCTTTGTCAACAACCGCTTTATCCGCTCGGCTTACCTCAACCACGCCGTGCTGGCCGCCTACGAAGGCCTGCTGCCCCGGGAGGCTCACCCGTTTTACGTGCTGTTTCTGGAGCTCGACCCCAAGGCCATCGACATCAACGTGCACCCCACCAAGACGGAAATCAAGTTTGAGGACGAGAAAACCGTGTATGCCGTGGTGCGGGCGGCCGTCAAGCAAAGCCTGGGCCTGCACAACATCGCGCCCTCGCTCGACTTTGAGGGCGACGTCAACTTCGCGCCCATCCGGCCCCTGCGCGGCGGCAAGGGCGACGCCGGCACTGGCGCCCACCTGCCCGCTGCCAGCCCGGCCGACCGCGCCGCGGGCAGCCGGGCCGACTTCCGCCCCGACGCCCTGGCGGCTTCAGTGGAGCCCCGGGCGGCAAGGCCGGCCTCGGCCAGCTCGGGCTTTGGCAACTTTCATGCGGACACCCGCACCGATGGCTTCGAGCGCCGACCCAGCGAGCAGGCCAAGCGCGAGCTGGAGGCTTTCTACCGCGAGCTGGGCCAGCCGGTACAAAGCGAAGACGACCTGCTGGGCGGCGAGCAGCCAGCCGTGGCTTCCTCGCGGCCGATGCCCACGTTTGTGCCCGAGTTCGACCAGCCCTCTGGGCTGGCCGCAGCCCCCGTCCTGCCGCTGGAGATGCCCGAGCCAGCCCCGGCCGCGGCCATGCCCTCGCGCGAGAGCGGCGGAGCCGGGAGCCGGGCGGTGCAGGTGCAGCAGCGCTTCGTGCTCATGCCGGTGAAGTCGGGCGTGCTGCTACTCGACCAGGAAGCGGCCCGGGAGCGCATTCTCTACGAGCAGTACAGCCAGGAGCTGAGCCGCACGGCCGGTACTTCGCAGGCGCTGCTGTTTCCGCGCACGGTGACTTTCTCACCGGCCGACTTTGCGGTGCTGCGTGAGCTGACCGAGGCGCTGCATGCCCTGGGCTTTCGCTACAGCGACTTTGGGCCCAATACCATTGCCATCGAGGCTGTGCCGGCGGGGATGCCGTCTCAAAACGAAAAAGAGCTGCTGGAAGGGCTGGTGGAGCAGTTTCGTACGGCACCGGGGCCCGTGAAGCTCGACCGCCACGACCGCCTGGCCCGGGCGCTGGCCCGGCGCGTGGCGGTGGCCACCAGCGCCCCCCGCCTGCCTGAGGCGGAGCTGACCGCGCTGGCCGACCGTCTTTTTGCCTGCCAAGTGCCCGGCTACACCCCGGACGGGCGCCGTACCCTGGTTAATATCGACGGGCAGCAGCTGGCGGATTTTTTCCGTAAGTAGGGCGGCGCGTATCCTTGCTCTGGGTCTGCCGCCGCTGGGAGCCGCGCCCCGTACTAGTTTTGCCCGGGCTTGTGGTGCTCGCTTACGGGCGATGCGGCCCAAGCCATCAGAAACCAATGCTCCTGCATGTTTAACCTGACCCCGACCGTCCGCAGTCTGCTTTTTGCCAACGCCTTTATCTACCTGGCGCAGGTAGCTTTTCTGCCGCAAATCATGCAGATTGGCGCCCTGTATCCCATCGGCTCGCCTTACTTCCAGCCCTGGCAGTTCATCACCTATATGTTCCTGCACGGGGGGCTGATGCACATTTTCTCCAACATGTTTGGCCTGGTATCTTTCGGGCCTTTGCTGGAGCAACGCTGGGGCAGCCAGCGCTTTCTCACTTTCTGGATGATATGCGGCATCGGAGCCGGCGTGCTTTACGAAGGGGTGCGCTTCTACGAAGGGCAGCAGGTGGAAAAGGCCCGGCAGGAGTTTGTGGCCCAGCCCTCGGGCGGCGGCTTTGCCGAGTTTTTTCGCGAATATGCGCCCAGCTACACGGGCTACGAAACCCTGGCCCGGGCCATGGAATCTGACCCGCAGAACCAGGATTACATCGGGGCCGCGGTGAAGTCGGTAAACACGGTGGTAAGCGAGATGCAGAACTCCAAGAGCGGGGGCATGGTCGGCGCATCGGGGGCCTTGTTCGGGCTGCTGTTCGCCTTCGCCTACCTGTTCCCCAATACCGAGCTGATGCTGCTCTTCTTTCCGTTTCCGATAAAGGCCAAGTATTTCGTGGGGCTGTACGCCTTGTATGAGCTCTACGCGGGCGTGCACCGCACGCCCGGCGACAATGTGGCACACTTCGCCCACCTGGCCGGCTTGTTGATTGGCTTTATCGTACTCAAGTTCTGGGAGCGGGGCCGGCAAGAGTTCTATTAGTACCTGTTCCTTTTTTCGAATTTCTGATTTTGGATAGGACTGCTTTGGTACGTATCTAAGGCTCCGGCCTTAGCCAGCAAAGCAGAACCAGCACCCCAACTAATACGTGGTAGCACCATGAGCATCACCGACGACATCAAAAACGTTTTCACCCGTCGCGACAACGCCCTCAACCAGTTGATTGTGTTGAACGTGCTGGTTTTTGCTGTGCTGATTGTGGTGCAAGCCATTTTTACTTTAAGTGGTGTTAAGCATTGGTTTGACACAGTAATAAAGCAATTTGAACTAAGTTCCAATTTAACAGTAGTGTTAAGACACCCTTGGACATTATTGACATATGCTTTTACTCACCGAGGAGTCCTTCACATTCTTTTTAATCTGCTCAACTTATACTGGTTTGGGCAATTAATACAAGAGTATCTTGGAGACCGTCGCCTAGTCAGTTTATATATTTTAGGCGCATTGTCAGGAACTGTAATTTTTCTAATATCATTTAATTTTCTCCCTGGTATTCAACAGGTTGGTGAAGTGCCAACAATGATTGGTGCATCTGCAGCAGTCACAGCTATCATTGTAGCTGCAGCGACCTTGCTGCCAGACTACACCTTTATGCTAATCCTGTTGGGCCCGGTAAAAATTAAATGGATTGCAGCAGTTGTTGTCTTATTATCGATAGCTGGTATTAGTGGTAGCAATATTGGTGGCAACCTTGCCCACCTCGCTGGGGCGCTGCTGGGCTTCGTCTTCATCAAGCAGCTCAAAGCCGGCCGCGACCTGGGCCGGCCGGTTCAGGCCGTGGGCAGCTGGTTCAGCAACCTGTTCAACCGCCGGCCGGCCATGCGCGCCAGCAGCACGCGCCGCCCCGAGCCGGTGGTTACGGCAGCCACTGGCGCCGGCCCCGCCAGAAAACCGGTAAACCAGCAGCTTCAGGATGAAATCGACCTCATTCTGGACAAGATTTCCCGCTCCGGCTACGAAAGCCTGAGCAAGGAGGAAAAGCAGAAGCTGTTCAAGGCTAGCCAGCAGTAACCTGCTCGCAGCCAGCGTGCTCGCGTGTCGTGTCCTGCGTTAGCGGGCCATGTACAGCTGACGGCGAACAGGGTCGAGCTTCTCGATGGCGTAGCGCAAAGCGGTTCGGGGCAGCTGCCGGGCATGGTCGGCCAGGAATTCTTCCAGTGCTTCCGGGCTGCGCTTGCCTACTTCCCGCAGCATCCAGCCCATGGCTTTATGAATCAGGTCGTGGCGGTGATGCAAGAGCTGCTCTGCTAAGGCAAAGGTGTCGGCAAACTGCCCCTTGCGAATAAAGGCTAGGGTAGACACAATGCTCATGCGCTGGCTCCAAAGCTGGTCTTCCGCCGCAAGCTCGTACAGCAGGCTACGGTCTTTATCCATTAGGTAAGTGCCCAGCAGCAGCGGACAGGTAATATCCACCAGGTTCCAGTTGTTGACGCGCTGCCGGTTGCGCAGGTAAGCTTCGTGTATGGCCTGCCGCCCGGCCGGGCCGGCTTTGGCAAACTGCAGCGTCCAGATGATAAGGCCCGTCTGCCGGAACTCGTGCCAGGGGCTGCCTAGCAGCTGCTCTCCCTCTGCCAAGGGCAGCTCCCGAAACTGCCGGGCCAGCAGCCGCTGCTGGGGCAGGTCGAGGCCCAGAAACTGGTCGCCCTCGCCGTACTGGCCGGGCCCGGTTTTGAAAAAGCGCTTCAATTGCGCGGCCCGGGCAGGGTTGGCTAAGGCATGCAGGGCATCAGCAAGGGCGGCAGCACTGGGCATAGAGCTGATGAAAGGAACTGTGAGCATATACCATTAAGCTATTTATTATTAGCTAATCGGGTATTTGAGGTCTTTCTGGTCGTGGGTGTAGAAGTATGCGTAATTGGAGCGCAGCTCTTCCCAGCCTGCTTTGGTAGCGTACTTGCGCTGCATTACATCTTCCCAGGCAATGCGCATCTGGCGGGCGCACACCAGCGGCCGCACCTGGCCCACGCCGGTGCCCAGGCCCGGTATAGCCACGCTGCGGACGTGGTCGGCAACTGGTTCCCCGCTGGGCATTTTACCATCAAGCAGCAGCACCAGCAATGCCTTCATGGCCAGGTACACGTTAGGCCCTCGTGTGATAGTCATGGGCGTGCGCATGGTCGGGGCCGCTACCAGATAAGGAAAGGAGCTCTGCCCCGTGGGCACAATCTCGGCCTGGCCGACCAGCAGCTCGCCGTAGTGCCGGTCCCGAATCAGGCGCTGCAGGTCTTTCTCTATGTGCCAGCCGAGATTTTTGGAAATGGCGAAGTCGATGCCGCCATTCATGAAGCCGAAGCTATTGGCCGGGCTCACGATGGCGTCGCAAGGTGTGTCGAAAATCGAGCCGTGCCGAACGGTTACTTGCGGCACATCGGCGAAAACCTGCTCCCAGGCAGCGGTAACTTCCGCATTGATGTCAATAAGGTAAAGGTGCATGAATGATTGATTAGCAGTGGCAAGCTACGCAAGCCCAGCAGATATCAAACAAAAAAACGGGCCGCCCTGCAGTAGCAGAGCGGCCCGTTGCCTCTTTAAAGAATCCTAACGAAAACGTTAAGCCGGCTGGGCCTGGCCCATTTTGTCCAGGGCGTCCATTACCTCTTTCACGTGGCCGCGCGAGGTTTCGAGCAGGGCCTTCTCGTCGTCGTTGAGCTGCAGCTCAATCACGCGCTCGATGCCGTTCTTGCCCAGGATAACCGGGGCGCCGAGGTATACGCCGTTGATGCCGTACTCGCCCTGCAGCTCCACGCACACGGGGAACACGCGGCGCTGGTCGCGCACAATGGCTTCCACCATCTGGGCGGCAGCAGCACCGGGAGCGTACCAGGCCGAAGTACCCATGAGCTTCACCAGCTCGCCGCCGCCGACGGCGGTGCGCTGCACGATGGCGTCAAGCTCGGCTTTGCCAATCAGCTCGGTAACGGGGATGCCGCCCACGGTGGTGTAGCGGGGCAGGGGCACCATGGTGTCGCCGTGGCCGCCCATCAGCACGGCCTGAATGTCTTTGGGGCTCACGTTGAGGGCCTCGGCCAGGAAGGCGCGGTAGCGGGCCGTGTCCAGGATGCCGGCCATGCCGAACACCTTCTCGCGGGGCAGGCCCGAGGTGAGGTGCGCCTGGTAGGTCATCACGTCCAGCGGGTTGCTCACCACGATGATGATGGCGTTGGGCGAGTACTTCACCACCTGCTCGGTTACCGACTTCACGATGCCGGCGTTAACCGAAATCAGGTCGTCGCGGCTCATGCCGGGCTTGCGGGGCAGGCCTGAGGTGATTACCACCACTTCGGAGTCGGCCGTGCGGGCGTAGTCGTTGGTTACGCCCACGGTGCGCGTATCGTACCCAATAACCGGAGCCTTCTGCCAGATATCGAGAGCTTTGCCTTCGGCAATGCCTTCCTTGATGTCAACCAGCACAACTTCGTTGGCAATTTCACGGGTGGCGAGCACATCGGCGCAGGTTGCGCCTACGTTGCCGGCTCCGATTACGGTAACTTTCATGAGATGGGAGTTGGGTGAGGAGTTTTCGTTATCAGGGCAAAAGTACCTCCGGGCAAAGGAAGGAGCAAACCGAAATCGTTTGTTGTGCCTAGAGTCGCTGCACGGTGAGCACTCGTGCCGTCTCGTCGCTCACCTTAAACCGGTCGTCGACGCGCCAGCCCACCACCCAGCAGATTTTGCCGTCGGCCGAGGCCAGCACCCGCACGTCATCCTTCAGGTTGAGAGGGACTTTCTGGTCAATGAGGAAGTCGCTGAGCTTTTTCTTGCCCTTCAGGCCCAGGGGCATAAACCAGTCGCCTTCCTGCCAGCGCCGCAGCGTAAGCGGAAACTTCAGCTTGTCGGCATCCAGGGCGGCCGTGCTTTTGGAGCGGGGAATATCAAAGCCGCCCGCTACTTCCCGCAGCTCGGCCCGCAGGCGCATGCCGTCCGCCAGCAGGTCGGTTTGGCCCGCTGCCAGCTGAAAGGTGCCGTACTGCGAAAGCCGGCGCGGGGTGATGACCAGGTTTTCGCGGTCCTTAATCAGCAGGTGGGTAGGGGAGAAGAACTTCAGCCCCGACGGCGCCCGAAAGCCGGCCACAATGTCCTTCACCACCAGCCAGGAAAAGTTGAAGGGGCGCAGCAGCTCGTGCAGCACCAGCGCGGTGGCGGTAGTGCTTTGCAGGGTGGCAATGTTGAGGTAAGTAGCCTCGGCCTCGTCGCGCCGGGCCTGGGCCTGGGTGTCAGCCACGTAGCGACGCACAATCTCCTCGGCCCCGCCCACCCGCTCGGCGGTGGTTTGCAGGGTATGGTCGAGGTTGGGGTTGATTTCGCGTAGCACGGGCAGCACCTCGTGGCGCAGCAGGTTGCGCTGGTACACGGGGCTGTCGTTGCTGGCATCTTCCCGCCAGATAAGGCGGTGGTCGACGATGTAGTCGTTGAGAAAGTCCTTGCCCATGTGCAGCAGGGGGCGCACCACGTGGCCGTTTTTAGCCTGAATGCCGTGCAGGCCGGCCAGCCCCGTGCCGTGGGTAAGGTTCAGCAGCATGGTTTCGGCGGCGTCGCGCTGGTGGTGGGCCGTGGCGATGTAAGCCAGGTTCTGTTCCTGCCGCAGCTGCTCAAACCAGCGGTAGCGCAGCAGGCGGGCAGCCATCTGGGTCGAAATACCTTCTTTCTCGGCAAACTCCTTGGTCTGGAAAAACTCGGCGAAGTAGGGCGCCTTGTACTGCTTGGCCAGCTTGCGCACAAACTGCTCGTCGGCATCGGCCTCGTCGCCGCGCAGGCCAAAGTGGCAGTGGGCCACGGCCAGCGACACGCCCAGGCGGTGCAGCACGTCGAGCAGCACCACCGAGTCGAGCCCCCCGCTCACGGCCACCAGAATGGGGTCGTCGGGGATGGAAAACAGGTTTTGTTCTTCAATAAACTGCCGGACCTGGTCGAGCATAGGATTTTGGTATTGAGTATTAAGTATTAAGTAGTCAGACCTTATCTTGGCCTTTAGTCATTTTAAATGAAGCGTAGCGAGATGCAGGACCTTATCACGCCAGAACGTTTTTTCAGTAATAACTAACGCATCTCATCAAAGCGAGATAAGGTCCTTCGCAAGCTTAGGATGACAAATGCGCATCTACTACAATAGTCGTCAGGCTCCCCCTCTCCTTTTCGGAGAGGGGGCGGGGGGTGAGGCCCCGGGCACTATCGTGCAAAGATGGACGTTAGCGCCGGGCCGTCCCTACCTTTGGCCTCTGAATGCCGCTTTCCCGTTTCCTTTTTCTTCTCCTTCTTCTGCTGCCGCGGCTGAGCCAGGCCCAGCAGCCTGCCCGCCCCGGCACTGCCCGCCCGGCGACGGCCCCGGCCAACCCGGCGCAGCCGCCCATCGTGAAAGGCTCGCGCATTGAGCTGCTGCCCGGCACCCAGGAGCTGGTGGGCGGCGTGTTCAACGGCGTGCAGATTCGCAAGCTTATCGGCAACGTGAGCTTCCGCCAGGACGACGCCTTCCTGTACTGCGACTCGGCCTACCAGTACCTGGGCCGCAACGAGGTGGAAGCCTTCAGCAACGTGCGGGTGGTGCAGAACGACACGGTGACCATCACCGGCGACCGGGGCTTCTACGACGGCGACCGCCGCCTGGCCCGCATGACCGGCAACGTGACCATGCGCGACCCGCGCATGACCCTGACCACGCCCTCGCTCGACTACGACCTGAACCGCAAAACGGCGGCCTACACCCAGGGCGGCCACCTCGTCGACCCCCAGAATACTCTTGACAGCCAGCAGGGCTACTACGATACCAGCTCCAAGGTCTTCGTCTTTATCCGCAACGTGCACCTGGTTACCAAGGACTCGGAGCTGAACAACGACACGCTGCGCTACAACACCATCAGCAAGATTGCCTATTTCAACGGGCCCACCCGCATCAAGGGCAAGCAGGGCAACCTCTACGCCGAGCGCGGCACCTACAACACCGTGACGCGGGTGGCCAACTTCGAGCGCAACGCCAAGATTGACACGCCCGAGTACCTGCTCGGCGGCGACAAGCTGGTGTACGACGAGCTGAAGCTGTACGGCATTGCCACCGGCCACGTGAACATGATTTCCAAAAAGGACAACGTAACCCTGCGCGGCGACGTGGGCCGCTACTGGCGGGCCCTGGGCCGCACCAAGGTGTACGGGGGCCGCCCCGTGGTGCGCAACATCTCCGACCGCGACACCCTGTACATGGCCGCCGATACGCTGCTGAGCGTGGAAGCCCGCCCCAACCAGGCTAGTAGCCGCTCCATCCTTTATGCCTGGCCCAAGGTGCAGATTTTCCGCAAGGACCTGCAAGGGCGTTGCGACTCCCTGACCTACGACCGGCAGGACAGCATCATCTACCTCAACCGCGACCCGGTGCTGTGGCAGGGCAAAAACCAGCTCACGGCCGACTCCATGCAGATTCGGCAGAAGCGCGGCAAGGTCGACCAGATGCGGCTCTACGCCAACTCCTTTATTGTAGGGCAGGATACTTTGCTGAACTTCAACCAGGTGAAGGGCCGCAACATGGTGGCCTACTTCCGAGATAATAAAATCAACCGGGTGGATGTGCTGGGCAACGCCGAAAGCCTGTACTATGCCCTGGAGAATGACACCGCTACCACGGGCATGAACAAGGCCGTGTCGGCCAACATGGTGCTGCGCTTTGCCGACAGCAAGCTCAAAACCATCTCCTTTCTCACCAACCCCGACGCCAGCTTTATCCCACCCCACGAGCTGAAAGGGCCCGACCAGCGGCTGAAGGGCTACAGCTGGCGGGTGGCCGAGCGCCCCAAGCGCCGGCAGGTACTGGGCAAGCAGTTCGACGACCGGCCGCCGCGAAAGGCTAAGCCTAAGGCCAAAGCCAAGCCTGCGAAAAAGCCGGCTAAGAAAAAGGCAGCCGCTGCTCCCGGACGCAAGACCAAAGCGGCACCCCTTCCTGCCAAAGCTGCCCGCCCGGCCAAATCCCCCTGAGCATGCAACCTTGATGAACAATGGCCCCTCTTAGCCTTAGCCTACCTGGATAGGAGCTCAGGGCTTAGGCAGTAGAAATTAGACCCTTCTTGCCGCTACACCAGAGCAATTCTCATGTCTAAGGGCTAACGTCTCACATCTAAGCTCTTAAAGGAGCTTGCCTTCGCCGGCTCAAATCGTTACCTTTGCACCCCTTATGCCCATTCCCCGCCTTACGGTTCTCTTTCTGCTTGTTGGTTCGCTTGTGCTCGGCGGCTGTAGCAATGGCTATCAGCGCCTGTTGAAAAGCACCGACGTCAACAAGAAGTACGAAGCTGCCATCAAGTATTACGACAAAGGCGACTACTTCCGCTCCGGCACCCTGCTCGAAGAGCTGATTCCCCTGCTGAAAGGGCGGCCCGAAGCCGAGAAGGCCCAGTTTTACTTTGCCACCACCAACTTCAAGCAGCGCAACTACGTGCTGAGTGCGTACTACTTCAAGCAGTTCGCCGATACGTACCCCAACTCGACATACGCTGAGGAGGCTACGTTCATGCACGCCAAGTCGCTGTTTCGCGACTCGCCGGAATTTGAGCTGGACCAGACCAACACGCTGTCGGCCCTGGAGGCCTTGCAGGAGTTCCTGAACCGCTACCCCAGCAGCCAGTACCGCACAGAGTCGGACAACATGTCGCAGGAGCTGCAGAAAAAGCTGGAGAACAAAGCCTTCGATAGTGCCAAGCTCTACTACAAGCTGCGCTACAACCAGGCCGCAGTGGTGGCCCTCACCAACTTTCAGCAGCAGTACCCGGCGTCGGCTTATGCCGAGGAAGCCGACTTTCTGCGTCTGATGGCCCAGCACGCCTGGGCCAAGGAAAGCGTGGAGGAAAAGCAGCAGGAACGCTATCTGGAAGCCGTCGCCTTCTACCAGCGGTTTATTGATACCTTCCCCAAAAGCAAAAACCTGAAGGCGGCCGAAGCTATTTATGACGACAGCCGGGCCCAAGTGGCCAAGCTGAAGCCGGCTTCGGCCTCTAAATAAGTTTTTTGTTCTGGTTGCTAGTTTCTGGTTTGTCGTCTGATAACACCCGACTACGAACAAGCGAAAAGCAGCCGGAACCCAGCAACAAGTAACATAAATTCATTCCATGAAAGCTAATCCCAACACCCCGTCGAGCTCCATCGTGACGCGCAACCTGGCCGATATTACCGGCGATGACGGCAACGTGTACGAAGCCATTGCCGTGATTTCCAAGCGCGCCAATCAGCTCTCGCTCAAGCTCAAGGAAGAGCTGAATGAGCGTCTGTCGGAGTTCGCCTCTACCGTCGACAACCTGGAGGAAGTGTTCGAAAACCGCGAGCAGATTGAGGTTTCCAAGCACTACGAGCGCATGCCCAAGCCCACCAGCCTGGCCATCGAGGAGTTTCTGCAGGGCAAAATCTTCTACTCCACCCCCGAGCCGGAGGTTGTTCCCATTCCCCGCGAGCTGTTCTAAGGTTCCTGGTTGCTTGTTTCTTGTTACTTCGTTGCATGATAACTGAACCTGAAGCTAGCAACGAGAAACAAGCAACCCTGCGCGGCCGGCGCATCCTGCTGGGTGTGACGGGCAGCATCGCCGCCTACAAATCGGCTCACCTCGTGCGCCTTTTGGTAAAAGCCGGCGCCGAAGTTCAGGTCGTCCTCACCGAGGCCGCCGCTGCGTTTGTTACGCCGCTCACCCTCGGCACCCTCTCCAAAAAGCCCGTCCTGACGGGCTTTTTGCGTGATGCCGCGGCCGGGGAGTGGCACAACCACGTGGAGCTCGGCCTCTGGGCCGATGCGCTGCTCATTGCTCCGGCCAGCGCCAATACCATTGGCCAGCTAGCGAATGGCTTGTGTCCCAATCTGCTGTGTGCGGTATATCTGTCGGCGCGCTGTCCGGTGTTTCTGGCTCCGGCCATGGACCTTGACATGTTTGCGCACCCTGCCGTCACGCAAAACCTGGCCCGCCTGCGCTCTTTTGGCAACTACATATTCGACTCGCCGCCCGGCGAGCTGGCCAGCGGCCTGCAAGGCCCCGGCCGCATGCTGGAGCCCGAAGACATTGTAGTACAGCTGGCGGTGCAGTTAAAAATTAAAAATTAAAAAATCAGTGGAAAGCTCTACCAGTCACGGATTTGCTGTCCCACAATTTTTAATTTTTAATTAATAATTTTTAATTCAAATAATGCGCGTCCTGCTTACTGCCGGCCCTACCTACGAACCATTAGACCCGGTTCGATTCCTGGGCAACCGCTCGACCGGGAAAATGGGCTACGCCATTGCCGAGGAGTTTGCGCGACAGGGAGCCGACGTGCTGCTCATCAGCGGGCCCAGCCAGCTGCCGGTGCCGGACAATGCGCGTATCCGTACCGTGCGGGTGGAAACGGCGGCCGAGATGTTTGCGGCGGCGGAGGCCGGGGCCAGCGCCGCCGACGTGTGGGTGTTTGCCGCCGCCGTCGCCGACTACCGCCCGGCCCACGTGGAAGCCGAAAAAATCAAGAAAAGCGGCGACACGCTCACGCTTGAGCTGGTGAAAAACGTGGACATTGCCGCGACGCTCGGACGGCGCAAGCGGGCTGAACAATTTGCCGTCGGTTTTGCGTTGGAGACTACAAACGAGCTGGTGCATGCCCAGGGCAAGCTGCAGCGTAAAGGATTCGACCTGATTGTGCTGAATTCGCTGCGCGATGCCGGGGCCGGCTTTGGCCACGACACCAATAAGGTGACCGTGCTGGATGCCGCCGGCCAAATCGTTAATTTTGAGTTGAAGTCCAAGGCCGACGTGGCCCGCGACCTTGTTAGCCTGATTCTGGCCCGCCTGAACCGCTCCGCATGAAGTACCAATTCCTGACCGCCCTGTCGCTGCTGACGCTGCTCGCCTTCCGGCCCGCCGCTGCCCAGGAGCTGCTGGCCGAAGTAAGCGTCACGACTGAGAACGTTACCATCTCCGACCCCACGCTGGTGCGGCAGATGCAGAACGACATGCAGTCGTTGCTCAACACCCGCGCCTGGACCGAGGAAACCTACCGGCCGGAGGAGCGCATCAAGCTCAAGATGTTTGTGGGCATCACCGAGATTCCCACCAACGGCACCTACAAGGCCACCATGCGCCTGATTTCTACCCGCCCCATTTACGGCACCGGCTACGAAACCAACGTGGTGAGCTTCACCGACCGCGACTTTCAGTTCAACTACTCGCCGCAGAACCCGCTGGACTTCTCCCGCAACAGCTTTGTGTCTAACCTCTCGTCGCTGCTGGGTTTCTACGCTTACCTGGTGATTGGCATCGACCGCGACACCTTTGCCCCGCTGGGCGGCAGCCCGTACTACGACCTGGCGCGCAACATCGTAAACTACTCGGCTAACCAGACCACTACCAACGAAGTGGACGGGGGCTGGCGCGAAGCCGGCTCACGCAACCGCTACTGGATTCTGAACAACCTGACCGACCCCCAGCTGCAAGCCTTCCGCACGGCGCTGTATGGCTACTACCGCCTGGGAATGGACATTTTTATTGAAAAGCCCGACCAGGCCCGTACCGCTGTGATGACGGCCCTGACCGGGTTGCAGCAAACCGCCGTTAACCGCCCCGGCACGCTCTTCGCCCGCGCCTTCTTCGATGCCAAGGCCGAAGAAATTGCCAACATTTTCCGCACCAGCAACAACCAGCAGCAAAAGCAGCAGCTGGTGACAATGCTAATTGAGGTCGACCCCACGAACTCGGCCAAGTACCAAACTGTTTTAAGGTAAATTATGAGTTATAAATTATGGATTATAAATGCGCGCAGCTAATTACTGCGCCTTTTATTAATTCATAATTTATAATTTATAATTCATAATTTACAATTTATGTTAGTCGATTTACGTATCCAGAATTACGCCCTTATTGAACAGCTGGAGCTGCGGCCCTCGGCCCTGCTAAATATCATCACCGGGGAAACCGGGGCGGGCAAATCCATTATGCTGGGCGCCATCGGCCTGCTGCTGGGCAACCGCGCCGACTCGCGCATGCTGTTCGATACCGAGCGCAAGTGCGTGATTGAGGGACAGTTTGATATTGCCAACTACCAGCTGCAGGACATTTTCGAGGCCGAAGACCTGGACTACGACGCGCAGTGCATTCTGCGCCGCGAAATCAGCCCCACGGGCAAGTCGCGCGCTTTCGTGAACGACACGCCGGTAACGCTGGAGGCCCTGCGCAAAATCGGCGCTAACCTGATGGACATTCACTCCCAGCACGACACGCTGCTGCTGGGCGACGCCGTGTTTCAACTCAACCTGCTCGACCTGTATGCCGGGCTGGTGCCGCAGCGCACGCACTACAGCAACGCCTTCCGCCAGTACCGCAAGCTGGAAGCCGACCTGAAGTCGCTGGAAGACCAGGCCGCCCGTGCCAGCAAGGAGCTGGACTACAATGCCTTCCTGCTGAATGAGCTCGACGAGGCCCAGCTCGACAACGAAGACCAGGAAGCCCTGGAGCAGGAAATCAAGCAGCTTGAAAACGCCGAGGAAATCAAGTACAAGCTCAGCCAGGCCCTGCACGGGCTGCGCGACAGCGAGTACTGCGCCACCGGCAGCATGAAGGACGCGGCCATTCTGCTGGGGCAGGTGGCCGGCTACGCCGACAGCTTCAAGGAGCTGCGGGCCCGCCTCGACAGCGTGCTGATTGAGCTGCACGACATTGCCGACGAGGTGGAAACCGCCGAGCGCAACACCGAAGGCGACCCGGCCCGGGCCGAGGAGCTGCAGGGGCGCCTCAACACCATTTACACCCTGCAGCGCAAGCACCAGGTGCGCGACCTGCCCGGCCTCATCGGCCTGCGCGAGGAGCTGCGCCAGAAAGTGGGCTCGGTGCTGAACTTGGACAAGGAAATTGCCCGCGTGCGGCGCGATGCCGAAACGGCCCTGGCGGCCGTGAACAAGCAGGCGGGCAAGCTCTCGGAAAGCCGGCGCAAGTCTTTCCCCCGCTTCGAGAAGGAGCTGAGCGCGCTGCTGGCCGACCTGGGCATGCCTCACGCCCGCATCGTGGTGCAGCACAGCATTGGGGCGCCCACCGTGAGCGGTACCGACGTGGTGAGCATACTGTTTACGGCCAACAAAGGCGCGCAGCCCCAGACCCTGAGCAAGGCGGCCTCCGGCGGGGAATTTTCGCGCCTGATGCTCTGCATCAAGTACATGCTGGCTGACAAGACGGCTCTGCCAACCATTGTGTTCGACGAGATTGACACGGGCATCTCCGGGGAAATTGCCGTGAAGGTGGGCCGCATGATGCAGCAGATGGCCCACAAGCACCAGCTGGTGGCCATCTCCCACCTGCCGCAGATGGCCGCGGCCGGCGACACCCACTACTTCGTGTACAAGGAAGACCGGGCCGACCGCACTGTGAGCCGCATCCGCGAGCTCAGCCCGGAGGAGCGCATCAAGGAAATTGCCCACATGATTGCCGGGGCCAAGCCCAGCGAAAGCGCCTACGCCAGCGCCCGCGAGCTGCTGGCCCTGCGCGGTGGCGAGGTGGCGGCTCTCTAAGGCAGGGTATCGGGTATAGGGGTGAAGGCCTGAATGGCTAACTTGCGCTGAAAATGGAGCAGCTGCGGAAGTGGCTGCGCCATTAGCCATTCACTCAACTTGCCAATTCACCCATGTCTAACAACCTTCTGGCCGGCAAAGTCGGCATCATCTCCGGCGCGCTCGATGAGAAATCCATTGCCTGGAAAGTAGCCCAGCGCGCCCACGCCCAGGGCGCCCGCTTCGTGCTGACCAACGCCCCCATTGCCATGCGCATGGGCGAAATCAAGAAGCTCAGCGCCGAGTGCGACGCGCCCATCATCCCGGCCGACGCCACCTCGGTGGAGGAGCTGGAAGCCCTGTTCTCGGGCGCGCAGGAGCACCTGGGCGGCAAGCTCGACTTCGTGCTGCACAGCATCGGCATGAGCCCCAACGTGCGCAAGAAGAAGGACTACGGCAACCTGGACTACAAATTCTTCCAGCAAACGATTGACGTGTCGGCCATGTCGTTTCACAAGATGATGCACGTGGCCGAAAAGCAGGACGCCCTGAACGAGTGGGCCAGCATCGTGGCCCTGTCGTACATCGCCGCCCAGCGCGTGTTCCCCGACTACACCGACATGTCGCAGGCCAAGGCCATGCTCGAAAGCATTGCCCGCAACTACGGCCACCGCCTGGGCGTGCAGAAGAAAGTGCGCGTGAACACCATCTCGCAGTCGCCCACCAAAACCACCGCCGGCACCGGCGTGGGCGGCTTCGACGCCTTCTTCGACTACGCCGACAAGATGTCGCCGCTGGGCAACGCCCCGGCCGAAGCCTGCGCCGACTACTGCATCAGCCTGTTCTCGGACCTGACCCGCTACGTAACCATGCAGAACCTGCTGCACGACGGCGGCTTCAGCAGCATGGGCATCTCGGAGCATGTGGTGGAGGCCCTGACCAAGATGGCGGAGACGCAGCAGGCGTAGGCTTACGCTGCAGCTATAAAACAAAGCAGCCCGGCAGAAATGCCGGGCTGCTTTGTTTTATACCAGGACTTACACTACTCCCTCAACCGCAAAGCGGACGTCGCTTTGCGGCTCTTTTCTGTTTATGGTTTACTACCAACGTGGCGTCGCTTTGCGGCTGGCTCGACAAACCTTTTGCGTAAGCCCCATTATGGTTTAGCTGGTTGGATGGATTAATAGCCCCGGCTCAGCTCCACCAGGTTTTCCAGCGGCTCGCCGCGGTGCAGGTGCCAGAGGTTGCGGAGCAGGATTTCCACTTTGCCTTCGTCTTCGCCGGGCTGGCCGCCGCCGCTGTGCTGGGTGAGCAGCACGTTGGGCAGGGTCCAGAGCGGGCTGTCGGCGGGCAGGGGCTCCTGGGCGGTTACGTCGAGCACGGCCCCACCCAGCTGACCGGTCTGCAGCGCGGCGATGAGGGCGGGCTCGTCGGTGGTGTTGCCGCGGCCCACGCTGGCGTAGAGGCAGCCCGGGCACATGGCCTGGATGAGCTCAGCCGAGAAAAAGCCTTTGGCACTGCCAGGCAGGCAGTTAATGACAATGTCGGTAGCAGGTAGGGCGGCCAGCAGCTCGGCTTTGGAGTGCAGCTGCGCCTGAGGGCTGGAGCGAGCCAGCAGCTTCACTTCGCAGTCGAAGCCGCTGAGCTGATGCCGTACGGCCAGGCCAATGGCGCCGGCCCCGAGAATAACGACGCGCTTGTGGCGCAGCAGGCCGGTGCGGGTACGAATGGGGGCCCCCACCCAGTGCCGGTGCTCCTGCAGCACGGCCAGCTCCGGAATGCGCCGGTACAAAGCCAGCAGGCCCGCCACCATGGTTTCGGCGCAGGGCCAGGCGTAGAAGTCGCCCACATTGGCCACGGGGCAGGGCAGCTGCAGCCTAGCGTAACGCTCGAACCCAGCCGAGTCGATTTGCCAGAAGCGCAGGCCCGCGGGCATGCCGGCAGCACACCAGGTAAGCGGCAGGTTGCCCATTAGCAGCTCGGCCTGCTGAAAAGCCGGCTGCTGGGCAGCAAGGGGGAGGTTGGTGCGGAACGTGGCTTCTACCGCTGGCGGCAGGCCGCTGAGCAGCTGAGCGCGGGCGGCAGGGTTGAGGGTAGAATAAACAAAAAGACGCATGTAGCTGGGAGGGAGGAAAGGCTGTGCATTATACGGCCCTGCCGCTGCTAACTGCCGAGATAGGCGCGGGGTTAGCTTCCAAGGCCCGAATCCTGAGCGGTTTGCCTTTGTAGGGGAGAGCAGCTATTTAAAAAGCTCCCTCGCTTATACTCAGGCTACCCCGCGCCCCGCTTCCATAGCACTCCGAACGTGCTGCGCGCAGGCTTGCGCCTCCTGCCGAACTGCTGCAATGGCTCTGATGCCGACATCTTCTCAGGACTTTTGCACTTTGTTGCCGCACTTGTTTCCCGCAGTGGTCGTTCAAATGAATAGAACAACACGGCGGCCACTGCGCAAACTGCGGGAAATAATAGAAGAAGCGATTTTGCGTAAGTCCTGTTTCTAATCCTGCTGCTGACCCGGCAAGCCATTTACCTGCCCGAGGGCGAAGTACGGACATACGCCTGCAACTTTTCCTTAGGAATAAGGAGCTTATGAGGTGGCTACAATACCCAGCTGCTTGCGCAGCTTGAGGGAAAGCTTGGACGCCACCCGTAGGTAAGACTCCCGGATGTAGTGCTGCCACTGGGCGAGCGTAAGCAGGTTGATGTCGTCGACCTGCACCCATCCGTAGCGACCGAGGTGCTTCTGGGCGTTGATTCCCGCCCGGGCTGTCAGCTCCTCAAAGCCTTCCGGTGTGGTAGTGAAGGAGGCTGAAGGCGGGGCTTCATCGGGCGAGGTGATGAGGTACATCTTACCGCCCACATTAAAGCAGAGGTGGTAGTCCCACTTAATGTCTTCGGTAGTGCCCGGCAGCTGCTGGCAGATGGTCTGCAGCTCTTCGATGTTCATAAAAAGCGTCTTATTCGGTAATAAAGGTAGGCTTCCCGCTAACGGAGAGATGCACAAGGTCGCCGCTGGCAAGGGTGCGCGCATCGGTTCGTGCCCGGATAATCGTGGCCCCCAGCGCAATTTCCACCTCGTAGTAGCTACCCAGAAAGCGCAGGGCCCGGACGACTCCCGGGGCCCCACTGCCGGGTGGGCCCAGGCGCAGCTGTTCGGGCCGAAGCAGCAAGGCGCCCGCCGGAATGCGCTGGCCCGGCAACAGAGCGCGGCGGTCGGCACCCTGCACCAGGTTGTAGTCGCCAAACAAGGCCGCCGTGTACTCGTTCACGGGCTGCTGGTAGATGTGGGCCGGCGGGCCCTGCTGCACCAGGCGGCCCTGCTGCAGCACCAGAATTTCATCGGCCCAGGGCAGGGTATCGGCGGCATCGTGCGACACGAGCAGGCAGGTAATTCCCAGGCGGCTGCCCAGGTCTTCGACAATGGCCTGCATGGTGCGCTTGTGGGCGCGGTCGAGGTTGGAAAAAGGCTCGTCGAGCAGCAGCAGGCGCGGGGCGCCCAGCAGCAGCCGGGCCAGGGCCACGCGCTGCTGCTCGCCCCCGGAAAGCTGGTTGGTGCGGCGCCCGAGCAGGTGGCCGATGTGGCACAGCTCGAACAGGGCCTGGGCTTCGGCGGCGGGGCGCTTGCTGGCGTAGCGCAGCACCTGCTCCACGCGCAGCGACTTGGGCAGCTCCGACTTCTGATTGAGGTATGCCACACCCGCATGACCGGGAACCAGCACTTCCTGAGGGCCGCGTACGCGGCTGCCATCCACGCGCACCTCGCCGGCAGTGGGCTGAATCAGGCCGGCAATAATTTGCAGCAGGGTGCTTTTGCCGGTGCCCGACTCGCCGGCCAGGGCCAGCTTCTGGCCTTGCTGCTGCTGGAAGCTGATGGGGTGAAGGACCGTGCTGCCGTGCTCGTGCAGGGTAATGTCGGTGACGGAGAGAAGAGGCATGGGCCTGTTTGGAGAGGAGCACTGCCGCTGATAAGCAGGCGCAGCTTCCTTATGTTGTCAGGGCAATGGCTAGGTGGAGACTGAAGCAAAAAGGATATTACGCCCCGTGCCGGTATGCCCTACGCTGCCAGCAATGACGTGCCGGGTTGTTTGGTTCGGGGCCCGTTGCTGTCAACTATTCTGTGGTTGCTATTGCTTGTGTAGGCTGATTTCCCGCCTCTGCACGACGATGGTGTCGCCGGTAGTTAGCTGGCTGAGTATGGCGGGGTCGAAAAAATTCCAGCTTCCGAATGCAGCAGTCATGCAGGTGCCTGTTTGGGTGCCCGTATGCTTGACGGCCCAGCTTAAAAACGGAATGTACAGCTGCCGGTTTCGAATGCCAATAACCTTAATAGGGAGATACCTGGTAGAGCGTCCGTAGCCCGTGGAGCTGCTAAAGTCGCGGGTTCGCTTGGCAGGAACCACCAGCTGTACTTTCTCTTCCAAGAAGTCGCAGCGGTTCAGGGGCAACGACACAATGCGGCTAGTAGAATCGGGGCCAGCTAGTACGAGGCGGTCGGGTTGCTGGCTGATTACTTGCGCACGGAGGGTATCGGCACCGGGCTGCCCGGGAGCTATTAGCTTCGCCTGTCCACTTGCATTGATGCTTAGCCTCGACGGGGTAGTGCCGCCCAGCGGGACATCGGTGCGGGAAAAGAAATAGGGCGTTCTAATACTGTTGCGCTGAATAAAGGCGTCTACCACCTGCGCATTATTAACCAGCCCCGCTCTGGTATACAGCTCAATGGGAGCGGCGTGAAGGGTAGTTCCGGTCTGGTATTCCCCGCTAACTTCTAACGGAGCCTCTTCCTGGTCCTTTTTGCAGGCGCTCAGCAGAACGATGCCTGTAATTAATAAGTATTTATGCCTCATTCCGACAATTAAAGCAGCTCGCAAAAGGTGAGCTGTGCCTGCAATTCTGGGTTAAAGGTAGAGCTGGCATGTTTTTCAGGTGGGTGGGTACCCGGGGCTGCGGCCCGGTGCACGCATTATTTTCAGCTCTACTTTGCTCTGAAGCTACAGGCACTGCGCGTTCTTATCGAAAAAGGATGCTACGCGCAGCCATTGGTGGTCCTGTTCCATGCGGTATTCCCACTCCCTGATTTGATGGGTTTTGGTCATGGGCACCAGCGCTTCATTGGCTTTGTCGGGGTCGGCCACGAAGTAGTACAGCACCCGGGAGCCATTCACGGTGGTGCGGCCCACGAAGTGCGTTACGCCCACTTTCTCCAGCTCAGCCGTGATAAGGTCTTCGGCCTGGTTGAGAACCAAGGCTTCCGGGGCGGTGGGGTGGCCGTTGAAGTTCTTATCAATGATGGTCATGTTCACCGACAGGCACCAGGGAAATTCGGCCTTAAATCCGTAGTCCCGGTAGCCCAGATTGGCCGTGATGAAAACCATGTTATTGTCTTCATCGGTGGACTTCTGAATACACCAGTTGTCTTTAGGCATCCGGCTGGTTTGGGCCTGAGCAGCCAGGGACCAGCACAGAAGAATAAACGCCGCGCACAGGGATAAGGTCTTCATGATAAGGTGCTGAAAATGATGCCATGCCTGTAGTATCGTAAATGTAGGCACGGTGGTTTTTCGAATCACTACCTCCGGCGCATTTAGTTAAGAAATTAAAGCTTTTTCCGGTGGTCAGAATCCTGCTCAGAGCCTGCGGCTTAACCTGCAGTATGGCTGCCGGCCTGCCCGGCCACCGCTCGCCCGTAGCGCGGGAAGGCAGTTCAGCTAAACCGCCTGGAAGGAATGCGCCGCTTACCCTTGAGGGGCGGCCCCCGGGGTGTATACCGTGCAGGTTCGCCTGGCGCAAGGAGCAACAGCCAAGCGTCTGGTAGTGGAATAAGGGTAGCCGCTTGCTCATAATGAAGTAGCGGAAGCCAGGTGCCCGATAAGGGACTGGCTTCCGCTACTTGCTTTTATCTGGGCAGAGCTGGAGAGTGCCGCGCTACTTCAGCTCCTCCTTAAACAGCCGCAGGGTACGCTTCCAGGCCAGCTCAGCGGCCTCTCCATTGTAACGCGCAGGGGAGGAGTCGTTGTTGAAGGCGTGGTTGACGCCTTCGTACAGGTATTGCTCGTATTTCACGCCAGCCGTAGTCAGCGCCAGGGCGTAGGCATTCATCCCGGCATTCACCCGCTCATCGAGCCCGGCGTAGTGTAGCATCAGCCGGGCTTTGATTTTTGACAGGTCGCCGTCCTTAGGCTGAGTGCCATAGTAGGCAACAGCGGCGTTCAGCTTAGGGTCGGCAATAGCCAGCTTATTGGCCATGGCGCCACCCCAGCAGAAGCCCACGCAGCCCGTGCGGCCGTTGCTGTCGGGCCGCGCCCGCAGGTAAGCCAGGGCCAGCAGGTAGTTGTTCAGGTTCTGCTGCGGGTCGAGCTTGCCAATCAGTTCCCGGCCTTTGTCTTCATCGGCCGGCGTGCCCCCGAATACCGACAAGGCATCCACGCCCAGTGCCACATAGCCGGCCTGATTTGCAATACGTCTCGTTACATCTTTGATATGGGGTGTCAGGCCCCGGTTTTCGTGAATTACAACCACAGCCCCGCGCTTTTTCCTGCGCTGTGGACGCACCAGCAAGCCGCGCATCGTGGCGCCGTCTCCTTCCCAGCTTACTTCCTCCTCCTCGGTTGCATAGCCCCGGTCTGCCGGAGTCAGCGGCGCCGCCTGGGCATAGCCGGGCTCCAGCAGCGCCAGCGCCGAGGTAGCCAGGGCCGTGCTGCCCGCCAGCTGCACCAGACGCCTCAGAAATTCCTGGCGGCTCAGGGGCCGGTGCGTGTACTCGTCGAAGAGGTTGATGATGCGCTGGTCCATCGGAGTTGATGTAATAGTGTTGTGGAGATGGGTGCAGCTATTCTTCGCGGTGCACGGTAGCCGGGTTAAAGGCCGGCACGCATATGGACCAGTACTCGCACTCTTCCTCGAAGGGGTTGGAGTAGCGCACCCGCGCCCCGCCCTTGATGAGCAACGCCTGCCCGGCCTGCAGCTCAACTACGTCGCCGTCAATCTCGAAGCGCTTGCGGCCCCGCACCACAATGGTAAACTCGTCGAATTCCGGAGTCTGATGGGGCTCGCTCCACTGCGGCGGCGCCACCATGTGCGCCAGGCTATAGCTGCCGGTGCTGGTGCTGGCCAGGCCCACGTGCTCTTCAATGAGCTTGCCGTCGGTAGTGGGTACCACGAAAGGGGAGGGGTTCAGGAAGTAGCTTTTCATTGTTATCAAGGTGATGAGATGATAGGAGTTAAAGAAAACGGGCTTGCCACCGCTGCCGCATGCGGCCACTCGTAGCAAAGAGGCTAACTGCTCTGCTTAGCCTTTCAGCTTCTCCAACAGCCCAAACAGCCGGGAGTTGGTTTTCCAGACAAAGAAATAAGGCGTCTGCACCGCCCCAAACTGCACCCGGATGCGCTCCACTGCCGGCAGCATGCTGCCTTCAAAGTCGAAGCAGTCCAGCCCCAGCACCTCGCTGGTGTAGCGAATGGCTTCCCAAATCAGTAGAATTCCCGCCCCGCTCTCGCGCAGGGCCGGGTCGTCGCCCGACAAATGGTAGTACGCTGTCTGCCGGTCCCAGATGAGGTAGGCAGCCGAGTGAATGCGGCCTTGAGCATCTACCGCGAAGAAAAACTGCCGTGCCTCCGCCTGGGCCAGGGCCTGGTCGTGCCGGCGAAACTGCTCCCAGGAATAAGGCATGGGCAGCCCCTGCCGGTCAAAGCTCATCTTGTTGAGCTGATAGAACTGCTCGGCCGAAAAGTCGTGCACCACGCGTACCTGTTCCCGCGCCTTCTGCAGGTTACGCCGAATGTTGCGATTAATACCCGCTTCAATGTGCTTTAGCTGCTGCACCTGATGCAGCCGGTAGGTGTAGTAAGTGGTTTGCTGAAATTTTTCCCAGTAAAAAGGCAGCCAATTGGTGCAGGTAGGATAAAAATTCTGCTTAAATGCAGCAAACGCGGGTAGCTGCGCAATTAATTCGGAATAAATAGGGTGCTCTTTTTTTAAAATGCCCCGAAACTCCGGCAATAAGTACGGCCCCAGCATTTTTACAAAGGGCGGCATGGTTGCGTAGCGGAATGGCCCGCGCTGCTTATAAAAAAAGGGCAGCGCCGCTACAATGCGTCCGCTGTCGCGGGCCAGCACCACATCCCAGTCGCCTCCGGCCGCACAGGCATCCAGGTACCAGTCCTGCGCAAACACCGGCACGTCGGGCGCCGTGCGGCAAAAGTCGCGGTAGCTGGCTTTTTCTGTCATGGGCACCGGGCTTATTTGGCGGTTTTTTCCGGGCAGGGTCCCTCCGTGAAGGTGCGCACCCCGGCGTTGGATGCCATGCAGGCATTGCTGTAGGTTTTGCCGTTGCAGCCACACACCGGCTTGTAGTCCATGGTACACATGGCATCCGGATTCACCTTGCGGGGGTCGATGCAGTCGTCGGCACTGGCCGTAGCCCCAGTTTGCGTGTTGCCGCTCTGGCAGGCTCCAACCAGGATGGCAAGCAGAAAAATAGAACAGTACCTTTTCATAGTCGGACAATTCGTAGTAAAAAACGAAGCTACACCTAACAATTAATTTCAGCCACTACCTGTACTGAAAACAATAAACGGGCTTTTTTTAATGTAAGCTCAACCCCTGACCTTGCTTGACGTATAGCATCCAAACCAAACATCTGTTGAATACAGATTTTTTAGTCTGTATTTCGTAACATCGCTACATCTTTCACTCCCTTTTTCTCTCCTAATACCATGTCGTACTACGAAGAAGACAACAACGCTGGCAAAATTCTTCTGGCCGCTCTGGCCGGTGCCGGTGCCGGCATCATTGCCGGGATGCTGCTGGCTCCCGATAAGGGCTCGGCTACCCGCGAAAACTGGAAGGGCATTGCCACCAAATACAGCGGGCAGCTGGGCGAACAAGCCAGCCGCCTGGGCGCCGACCTGGAGACTCGTTTCAAAGGCTACGTTGAAAAGCTCGAAGATATGGGCATCACCGGCGCCGGCAGCAGCCTGAGCATGAAAGGCGACTGGAACGACATCAAAGGCCGCCTGAAAGAGCAATATGGCCAGCTTACCGATGAAGACCTGACGTATACTGAGGGCCAGGGCGACCAGCTTGTAGGCCGCCTGCAGGAAAAGCTCGGCAAAGGCAAAGCCGAAATTACCCGCATGCTGAACGATATGTAATCGGCCTTTGCAATAAAAAAGCCCTGCATTCTAAAGTGCAGGGCTTTTTTATTGTCCAACAACAAGCCGTATTTACTCGTTATGCATTACTACCGTTTCACCTTATTTTCCAGCACCATGAAAGACGACAAGGGTAAAGTAATTTTTTCACTGCTGGCCGGAGCCACAGCCGGCATTGTGGCGGGCTTGCTGCTCGCGCCCGAAACCGGCGAAGAAACCCGGGCAGGCCTGCGCCGCTCCGCCTCTAAATGGGGCGGCGACCTCAGCAAGCTGGTAAAGGATAACCTGGGCAAGCTGCAGGGTCTGGCCTCCAGCACCGGCCATACGAATGAGTATTCCGAAGTAATGGAGCACAAGAATGCCGCCGACCGCCTCTTGCTTGGCCTCAACAATACCAGCGTGTACGACCCCATGAATGAGGGGCAGAAACCAGAATCCAGCGACTCAGTCCATTGAGTTGCGCTGTAGTAATAGAAAAAAAAGGCGTGCCAGTGTAACCCCGGTTAAGCCTCTGCGTTAAACACCTCACAACCGGCTTGAAAGAAGACCGAAACGTAGTAACAGTAAAATTGCCGACAGTAGGAGCTTCTATTAAAATTGGGGTAGACAATTTTAGTAGTAAAATCAGACATGTCCATCGCAAGCTTCTGTTAATAACAGCGGTTTGAAGGGTAAGAAGGTTGTAAAAGAAAGGCCCCGCACGACATTTCGTGTGGGGCCTTTCGATTATCTGAACCACAGATTGACTACTCCGGCCGCATCTGCGGGAAGAACAGCACGTCCTGAATGGAGTGGGAGTTGGTCATAATCATGCTCAGGCGGTCGATGCCGATGCCCAGGCCGGCCGTGGGCGGCATGCCGTACTCCAGGGCACGCAGGAAGTCTTCGTCGAGCACCATGGCTTCGGTATCGCCGCGCTTGCCCAGCTCCAGCTGCTCCTCGAAGCGCTGCCGCTGGTCGATGGGGTCGTTCAGCTCGGAGAAGGCGTTGCAGATTTCCTTGCCGTTGCAGATGGCCTCGAAGCGCTCCACCATGCCGGGCCGGTCGCGGTGCTTTTTGGCCAGCGGCGACATCTCCACGGGGTAGTCGGTGATAAAGGTGGGCTGAATGAGCTTGCCCTCCACGTGCTCACCAAAAATCTCGTCGATTATTTTGGCTTTGCCCATGCTGGGGTCAAGGTGCACGTTCAGCTTCCTGGCGGTTTCGCGCAATGCGGCTTCGTCCATGTCGCCGATGGCCTCGCCGGTGTACTTCTCGATGGCCTCAAACATGGTGTAGCGCTGCCAGGGCCGCTGGAAGTTGATGAGGTTGTCGCCCACCCGCACCTCGGTCTGGCCGTGCAGGGCCAAAGCAACCCGCTCCACCATTTCCTCTACCAGGTCCATCATCCAGGCGTAGTCCTTGTAGGCTACGTAGAGCTCCATTTGCGTAAACTCCGGGTTGTGGAAGCGCGACATGCCTTCGTTGCGGAAGTCCTTGCTGAACTCATATACCCCATCAAAGCCACCCACAATGAGTCGCTTCAGGTACAGCTCGTTGGCAATGCGCAGGTACAGCGTCATGTCCAGCGTATTGTGGTGGGTTTTGAAGGGGCGCGCGGCGGCCCCACCGTACAGGGGCTGCAGGATGGGTGTTTCCACCTCCAGGTAGCCTTTGTCGTTCAGGTAGTTGCGCATGGCCTGCACCAGCTGGCTGCGCTTGATGAATGTCTCGCGCACCTGCGGGTTCACCACCAGGTCCACGTAGCGCTGCCGGTAGCGCTGCTCGGGGTCAGTGAAGGCGTCATAGGTTGTGATTTCGCCGGTTTCCTCATTTTTCTGGGTTTTCACCACCGGCAGGGGGCGCAGGGCTTTGGCCAGCAGCTTCAGCTCGGTTACGTGCACCGAGGTTTCGCCTACCTGCGTCTTAAACACCCGTCCCTTCACCCCAATGAAGTCGCCCAGGTCAAGCAGCTTCTTAAATACGGTGTTGTAGAGCTCTTTGTCGTCGCCGGGGCAAATTTCGTCGCGGTTCACGTACAGCTGAATGCGGCCGGTGGTATCCATCAGCTCGGCAAAGGAGGCCTTACCCATCACGCGCGACGACATCAGGCGGCCCGCCATGCTTACTTCCTGGAAGTTGTTGAGCTCGGGATGGTAGTTGTCGTGAATCTCCTGGGCGTAGAACGTTACGTCGAACAATTCCGACGGATAGGGCTCAATGCCGAGCTTGTGCAGCTCTTCGAGCTTTTGGCGGCGCAGTATTTCCTGTTCGCTGAGGTGGTGCATAGTATTGTCTGAACCACGGATTGACACGGATTTTTCGGATTCCACGGATTTCGTGGACGATTCAGCCGGAAAACCGCTGGTCTGCCAGTGCAGGCCGGGGCGTGGTTTGATTTGAAATGAACCGCAAAAGTACGGCACGAAAAAAGCCGCTCCGAACGGGAGCGGCTTTATTATCTGCCGGCTTAAGCGGTGGCCGTCTGTAATCGACTACAAAATCCGTGCAATCCAACAAATCCGTGTCGAACGAAGTTCGGCGTAGCCAATCCGTGGTTCAGGCTTAAGCCGCCATGCGCAAGGTCTGCGAATCGGCCTGAGGAGCCTGGGGGGCCAGCACGGGCTCTACGCGGCTGCGCAGGCGCTCCTGCACGAAGCCGGCCTGCAGGTGGGTGGGAAGCTCCTCCACCAGCTGGCGGTAGCGCTCCAGGCCCATGGCCTTGGCCACGTAGGTTTCGTGCACCCCGTTAAGGTAGCTCACGATGTTGAGCAGCGAGCTGTGAAAAAGGCGGAAGTCGATATCGGCTTCCACGTAGCGCTCAATCTCACGGCTGGTCTGGGAGATGCGCAGGCGGCCCAGCAGGTCGAAGATGGTGGTGTAACCCAGGCGCCAGGTAATCTGCTGCCAGTGCGCAGCCGTCCACTTATCCAGGGGCTTGCCGGTTTTCTGGCTGCGGATGGCCGTGTTGGGGTTGGCCTGCACCTGTTGGCGCGTCCACTGGGCTTTCATCTTGCGCGTAGTGCGCAGCATCTGCCCAATCTGAGCCTGGGCGTCAATCTCCTTGCTGGCAATGTGCAGCCCGGCCTTGTAGCCGGCCAGGGGCAGGCGGTGTATGCTAAAGTCGCCGTACGAGCCGGCCGCGTAGAACGACACCGGACGCGGGTAGGCATTCTTCACCACCAGGCGGCCCACCTCGCGGCGAATCAGCTGGCTGTTGTTGGAGCGCACGCCGGTGGTGTACAGGAAGGCCTGCAGGCCCGACAGCACGGCATGGTAGGCCTGCGGGAAAGTCCAGTGCAAGGCATTGCGCAGGAAGTTTTCGTCGCCCAGCTCAGCTGTGGCCCGCAGCGCGTACTCGGTGCTCCAGCAGGTGTGCAGCAGCTTGGTAATGGCGGCAATGTCGGCCTCACCTAGGTCAGCCTGATGGCTGCGTAGGAAAGGCACATGCTGCAGCCCACCAAGCAGGTCGTCATTTTCCTGAATGTGATAGTTAATAGCAAAGAAGTAGTTGAGGAAAACCTGTGCCGGGATAGACTTGCGCCAGGTTTCGTCGGCTAGCTTCTGCTGTTGCTCATCGTTCACAGACTCCGTCTGCGGGATGAGCGGAATGATGCGGGTTTCCTCTGTAGTCTTCATGATTGTTAAACAGCATGGCCAAGGTTTTGGTTGCCTATTTGCTAAAAATATTGGCTGATTTTACTAAAAATTAACCGCTGTAAAACAGTGTATTATACTCAGTAATTTGATAGGCATTGCTTTGGAAAATTACGGCTGATTGCCAGCCAGAATAGTGAGCATGGCAGGCACAAAAAAAGCCTCCACATCTTTTCGATGCAGAGGCTTTCTTAAAAGTAAGTCGCTCTTACTTAGTCTGGTCCTGTATCACCGCAATGGCTTCACCCAGAATAATGTCCTTACGCAGGTTCTTGGTAAAGCGCGAAGCGCGGTTAATTTTCACCGTGTCGCCACCCAGGGCCTTCACATCAGCTGAGAGGGGAGAGAAGGCCAGAGCCGTAGCCGCCTTTTGGGTCGCATCGTACTTATCGGCCTCAGCTTTGGCCACCTGCTGCTCGGCCCGGTAAGCCGCAAGCTTCAGCGAAACCACCGTTTCATCTTTGCGCTTGCGCATGCGCTGGGCAATTTCGTCCAGCACCTTAAAGCTGGGGCTGGTCGCTACCCGGGTTTTGCTGTTGGCGCGCAGCTTGTCAATGGCAGGAGCATTGTCCCAGGGACGGTAGCGGGCGGGCTGAATCTCGTCCCACTTCAGCGGATAGTCGGTTTCCTTTTCGCCCTGGTCGAGGTAAGCGTAAGCATCGGGCAGCACAATGTCCGGAACCACGCCCTTAAACTGCGTAGAGCCACCATTCACGCGGTAAAATTTCTGCGTGGTAAGCTTGAGCGAGCCAATGGGCTTGATGTTATTCAGCTCGGCCGGCAGGGCTTCGTCGAGGTCGAAGATGCGCTGTACCGTGCCTTTGCCGTAGGTGCTGGCGGCCCCCATCACCACACCGCGCTTGTAGTCCTGGATGGCGGCGGCCAGAATCTCGGAGGCCGAGGCGCTGTACTTGTTCACCAGCACCACCAGCGGGCCGCTGTACTGCACCCGCGGGTCTTTGTCGTTCAGCACCTGCGTGCGGCCCTGGCCGTCGCGCACCTGCACCATGGGGCCACTTTCCATAAAGAGGCCGGCCATCTCCACGGCGTCCGTCAGCGAGCCGCCACCATTGAAGCGCAGGTCAAAAATTACCCCCTTCACACCTTCCTGGTTCAGCTTGGCCAGCTCCTTCTTCACGTCTTCGGCCGAGCTGCGGCCGCCGTTGTCGTTGAAGTCGGCATAGAAGGTAGGCAGGCGCAGGTAGCCAATTTTCTGGCCTTTGTCATTAATGGTGGCCGACTGCGCGTAAGTTTCCTCAATCACCACCACGTCGCGGATAATGGGAATAATGTGCGTGCTGCCATCGGGCTTCTTCACCGTCAGGCGCACCTCAGAGCCCTTCTTTCCCCGAATCAGGGTTACAGCTTTGGCCGTGCGCCAGCCCTCAATGCTTACCGGCTCGGCGGCACCCTGCGCCACGCGCAGTATGGCATCGCCCTTTTTGAGCTGTCCCTGGCGCGAAGAGGCCGAGCCGGGTACGATGTCGTCGACATAAATCAGCCCGTCTTTCTCGCGCAGCGTAGCTCCAATGCCTTCGAAGCGGCCGGTCATGGCAATGTCGAAGTCCTGCTTCTCGCGCGGAGCGAAGTACTCGGTGTGCGGGTCGTAGGTATTGGCGATGGTGTTGGCGTAGGTACTCAGCCGCTCGTTGGCGTCCGATTCCAGGATGTCGGCAAACTGGTCGTCGTAGTACTTCAGCACGCGCTTGCGGGCCTCGGCCTCCATCTGGGCAGGGGTGCGGGGCGGCTCGGGCTCCGTGGGAGCGTCAGCGTTAGCGGCGCCGGGCTCGGCCGTCGCTACGGGTTTCTTTTCCTTGGTTTTTTCCTGGGCATCCATCATTTCCGAGATGCGGGTCAGCGTCTCGTACTTGAGCAGCTTGCGCCACTGCTCGCGCTGAGCAGCTTTATCGGCCGGGAATGCGGCCTTCTCGAAGTCGGTTTGGAAGGTTTCTTCTACCGTAAAGTCGAAAGGCTTGGCCAGCAACTCCCGGTACAGACCCTGCATCTCCTTGGTACGCTCGGCCATGAGCTTGGTGCTCAGGTCCAGAAACTCGTGGGTGCCACGCTTTACCTGGTCGTCAATCTGCAGCTGGTATTTGCGCAGCTGCTCTACATCGCTGGCCAGGAGAAACTTCTTGCGGTAGTCGAGCCGCTTTAGGTAGAGGTCGAACACGCGCCGGGAGAAGGCGTCGTCTACTTTTTCGGGTTGGTAGTGAGCGGCCGATAACCCTTGCAGCATCGTAGCAATCAGTACTTCATCTTTACTCGGCGCCGCCGAGTCGGCTCGCCGAAACAGCCGGTAAGAAGCCAGGACAAACACGGCCGTCACCAAAAAGGCATACAAACCGATTTTCAAGCGAGGGAAAGACATCAGCAGAACAGAAAAATAAAGATGGGTATCAAATATACGGGAAAGCCTGAGCCGGCTGCAATCTCCCTTATTACGGCGAAAACGCCAGAGGGGGTGAAATAAGTGCCCAATTAAGAGCAGCAGTGCTACCCGTCGCACACAGACCAGTTAAGTGCCTGGGTGGTTGCAAAAAAAAGCCTTCCCCAGGTGGGGAAGGCTTTTTGCAAATTCCAGGCCGAAGCCTGCAGTACAGGGTTAGTACTTGTAAATCTTGTCGCCGTTGTGACGACGGAACTCTTCTTCGAAGTAGCGGGCATCTTCTTCGTTGCGGGGCTTCACGCCCATCACAATGCCGCCGTTCTTGATGCCGCTTTCATACTCAGCAGCATGCTCTTCGGGAATGCCCGAGCCAACCAGGGCACCTACCAGGCCACCCGTGAGGCCACCGGCGCCGGCGCCGGCCAGTGCAGCTGCCAGCGGGCCGGCAACAATCAGGCCTAGGCCGGGCAGGGCTACCGAAGTACCGATGGCGGCGATGGCACCGATAATAGCACCAGCGGTGCCACCGATGGCCGAACCTACGCCGGCACCTTCCATAGCCTTGTCGCCCAGCTCCGTGCGGCGCGTGTCGTCGCCGAAGTGCGTTTTGCGGGTTTCATCCGACATCAGCACGTTAACATCGTCTTTGCCGTAGCCACGCGAAGAAAGCGACTGATAAGCGCGCTCGGCGCTGTCACGGTCGCGGAACATACCGGTCATGCCCATGCCGGGGCGGGAGTCATAAGGCTGGCCGGTAGCAGCATGAGCTGCATGGTCGGCCGTGTTTTGAATGCCATCTACTGCGCGACCAACCATAGCACCGGGCGTACCGGCCATGTTGGCACCTTTTTGCGTGGCGCTGAAATCGTCGCCATCAACGCGGTTAGTCGTGTTGGCGCCGCCGCTCATCGACGAGCCGGAGCCCGTAGTGCCATAGTCGGCACCAGTGCCGGCATTATAGGAAGTGCTTTCGTTGCTCGAACCTGTGCTGTTGCCCATACCGGTACCGGTAGTGCGGGTTCCGTAGTTGGAGCCGGCACCAGTGCCGGTATTTTGCGGGTTGTTCGAATCGTTGGTGTTCATGGTAAGTAAGGAAATGTGGAAAGGAGAAAAATGAATTTCTACTCCAGCAGATTCGCTGGATGAGCCATTTAACGGCACTACTCCGGTCGGGGTTACAAAGCCCCAATTATTCCTTTACTTCCGCTTCCGATTCTGAACTGCAAAAGATATGGGCAGCTTGGGAGGCAATACTTCTAAATAGCAGGCGAGCCTAAGCGTACTGCTGATAATGCTCGTCGTCGCGCCAGAAAGTGCGGCACTCGCTGATTAGATTCTTTAAAAAATTCTCATCCTGCTTCAGGCTGCGCCATTCCCCCATGCCCATCTTCTCGCAGAGCTTGTAGAAGTTGTCGCCCTGGCCTTTTGAGCCCTGCACTTTCACCAGGCAGCTCAACGGGGGGCGCCCTTCTTCCTGCTCGGTCATGGAGATTTCGGCCAGCATCTCATTGAGGCGGGACTTCTCGTGGGAGATGTCCAGGTTAAGACCCAGCTCGGCCTCTTGCACCAGCGTAAGGTAGCTCACAGTGCCTGTCTGATTCCGGGCATAGCGGATGAGATACGTGCGAATGCGACCAATCATAGTAAGGTAAATACGTTTAGTAGCCGAAAAAGTAACAAAAACAGCGAGGCCAACAGCCAAACTGGGTGGGAGCTCCCCAGCTGTCAGTGCCGGGGAAAAGAGCGGCGTTAGCGGCCTTTGCGGCGCTGTATTTCCTTTTGAATAAGCAGAAACTCCCGGCTGCTCTGCCCCGCAATGGCCGTATTTTCATCGGCCCGGCGCAGCAGATAAGGCATTACGGCCTCCACGGGCCCATAAGGTAGGTACTTGGCAGTGTTATAGCCGGCGTTGGCCAGGTTATAGGTGAGGTTGTCGCTCATGCCATAGAGCTGGGCAAACCAGATGCGCGGGTCACTAGGAGCTAGGCCAGCCTTCTGCATAAGCTGGGTGAGCAGCAGGGAGCTGGCTTCATTATGGGTGCCGGCGCAGATGCTGATGCGGTCAACGTGCTTGACGCAGTAGCGCAGGGCTTCATCGTACAGGTCGTCGGTAGCCTGCTTGCTGGGGTTGATGGGGTTGGTATAGCCGCGCTGCCTGGCTACGCGGGCTTCCTTTTCCATGTAAGCCCCGCGCACCAGCTTGGCACCGATGTAGTAGCCCGCCCGCTCGGCCGTGTCGTGCGCAGCCTTCAGGGCGTCGAGACGGTCGTGGCGGTACAGCTGGTAAGTGTTCCACACAATGGCCGTTTCACGGTTGTACCGGGCCATCATCTCATAGGTAAGGTCGTCGATGGTTTGCTGAAACCAGCTTTCTTCCGCATCGATAAACAAACGCACGCCGTGCTGGTGGGCGCGGGCACACAGGGCATCTACGCGGGCCAGGGCGCGGGTGTGAGCGGTTTGCTCGGCGGTGCTGAGAGACTGACCAGCCTGAATCTTTTCCAGAATGGCGACGTCAGCAATGCCGGTCACCTTGAATACGGAAAAGGGAATATGCTTGGAGCGATGAGCCTCGTCGATGGTGGCGAGCAGCTCCTGCAAGGTGCGGTCGTAGCTCTGGTCGCTGCCCTCGCCCTCTACGGAGTAGTCGAGGATAGTGCCAATGTTGTACTTGCCCAACTCCTGGGTTACCGGTCGGCATTCGGCAATGGTTTCGCCGCCGCAGAACTGCTCAAAAATGGAGTGCTTGATGAGAAATTTTGTGCCGGGCAGGCCCCATTTTAAGGCGGCTTTCATCAACCCGCTGCCGGTTTTTACCAGGCTGCCGTTATTCATGGCAGCAAACAGCGCATACATCTTGCGCAGCTGGGTATCTGACTTAGAGGCAAATGCGACGCGGGTGTCGTCGAAAGAAACAGCGGGGGCCTGGGTGAGGGGCGGAACGGGCATGGGTGGGAAGTTAGGGTGCAAGCCGGGCTAGAGCTGAGGGGGCGAAGTTAGCCCGTAAACATCGTTTCAAGCGGGAGAGTTACCTTTTGCCGACCTTTCGGCACCCGTAAATCGGGACGCCCTCCTGACTTCAGCCCTTATGGAAATTCCCCTCGTTTTAGATACGTATTTCACCCATCTTCTGGCCCAGAAAGGACAGCCTTTGCTAATTGCCGGCCCCTGTAGCGCCGAAACGGAAGAACAGGTGCTGGCTACTGCCCACGGCCTGAAAGCCCTGGGCAAAGTTGATTTGTTTCGAGCCGGTATCTGGAAGCCCCGTACCCGGCCCGGCTCGTTTGAGGGCATGGGCAGCGTGGCCCTGCCCTGGCTGCAGCGGGTGAAGGCCGAAACCGGCCTGCCTACAACCGTGGAAGTGGCCACGCCCCGCCACGTGGAAGAAGCCCTGCGCCACGAAGTGGACGTGCTCTGGATTGGGGCCCGCACCACGGTAAACCCCTTTGCCGTGCAGGAGCTGGCCGATGCCCTGGCCGGCACCAAGGTGCCCGTGATGGTGAAGAACCCGGTAAACCCCGACGTGGCGCTGTGGGCCGGCGCCCTGGAGCGCATGGAGCGGGCCGGTATTACCGACCTGGCGGCCATACACCGGGGCTTTAGCACCTTCGCGCCTAGCAAGTACCGCAATGCCCCCACCTGGATGCTGCCCATCGAGCTGAAGACGCGCTTCCCCCAGCTGCCGCTTATCTGCGACCCCAGCCATATCGGCGGTCGCCGCGACCTGCTGCTGCCCATTGCTCAGAAGGCCCTGGACCTGGACTACGATGGCCTGATGATAGAAACCCACCCCGACCCGGACCGGGCGCTAAGCGACGCCGAGCAGCAGGTGACGCCCCAGCGCCTGGGCGAAATCCTGGGCGAGCTGAATTACCGCTACCGCTCCTCCAACAACGCCGACTACCTGAACAAGGCCGAAGAGCTGCGTCAGAAGATGGATGTGGCCGACCGCGAGATTGTGGAAGCCCTGGCCCGCCGCATGGCCCTGGTAGAGGAGCTGGCCGAATACAAAAAAGAAAACAACGTGAAAATCCTGCAGCTCGACCGCTGGCAGGAGATTTTTTCAACCCGTCCGGAATGGGCCGGCCGGCTGCGCGTCAACGACAAATTCGTGGCCGAGCTCTACAAGCTCATTCACATCGAAAGCATCCGCAAGCAGACGGAAATAATGAACCGGGCCGTAGGCGAGGTGCCCGGCTCCTAACCGGGCAGCTGCGGGTTGAGCACGCTTAGCGCACCCGTTCGTAGGTGTCGACGGGGGCGTCGCAGGGGCCCCCGTAGTCCAGCACCAGGCGGTTGCCGCTTAGCTTGTAGGCGGCGTCCTGTGTACTCCGATTGCTGCCGGAGATATACGTGAGCTGCAGCCCTGGCCCAGCACTTCTGCCTCCGCAGGCGCTGGAAGATGCAATCAAGGAATAAGTCCCGCTGGATACCAGTTGACCGTCTCGAAAAAAGGAAAATCCGCTGGCGGTAAACGTCACCGTTTCGTTTGGTACCGGGCCGGGCGCGCAGTAGCATTGACGGTGAGTCAGCTTCCAGGAGTCCGTCAGCCCTTCGGGGGTGCAGTTATTCTTTTTGCAGCCAGCCATGGCAGTGACGGCGCATACCAGGAATAGGGAACAGGCAAGGCGGTGCATAAGCTATAGAAATAAAGTGACGTACGTAGCAGGGCCCTCTGGACTGCTAGAGACCAGACCGGCTGCAGGCCTGGACCGTTGCGTATAGGCATGGTAGCTAACTGAATTTTTTATCCTGACTTTCGCGCAATGAATTCAACTATCACCATCGGGCCGGAAGCCCTGCCTGCGTTGGCTGAGCTCCTGTACCGACCGGCTGTCAGCCGGGTGTTTGTACTGGCCGACAACCACACGGCCCGTCATTGCCTGCCCTTGCTGGAGCCGCAGCTGCCAGCTGACTACTGTCTGATTGAAATACCAGACGGCGAAGAGTATAAAACCTTGGCAACCTGCGACAAGGTATGGTGCCAGCTGACCGAGCAGCGGGCCGACCGGCACGCCGTGCTGGTGAACCTGGGCGGTGGTGTTATCACCGACCTGGGTGGGTTCAGTGCGGCGCTTTATAAGCGCGGCATTCGGTTTGTGCATGTACCGACTACCTTGCTGGCCCAGGTAGATGCCAGTGTGGGCGGTAAAACGGGCATCGACTTTCAAGGCTACAAAAACCAGCTGGGCGTATTTCAGGAAGCAGCCGCGGTATTTATTGAGCCACGCTTTCTGGATACGCTCGACCCCCGCCAGCTAAAGGCAGGCTACGCCGAGGTGCTGAAACACTGGCTTATTGCCGACGCCGACGCATTTAATACCCAGCGCCGTCTGGGCTGGCTTAACCAGGATTGGGCGCCCATCATTCAGGAGTCAATAGCCCTCAAGCAGCGCATCGTGGAGCAGGACCCGCTGGAGGCCGGCCCGCGCAAGCTCCTCAACTTCGGCCATACCGTGGGCCACGCCCTGGAAAGCTACCTGCTGAACCAGCCCGGCCGGGAAATCCTGCACGGCGAAGCCGTGGCAGCCGGCATCGTGTGCGAAAGCTGGCTCTCAGTACAGCGCGGCCTGCTGGAAGCCGAAGAGCTGGAAAAGATTGAAACGTTTGTGATGTCCATCTACGAGCGGGTTCCTTTTATCCTGATTGAAACCCAAACCATTGCCGAGCTGGCCCTGCAGGACAAGAAGAACAGGGGTAAAACCATTAACTGCACGCTGCTCAACGGCATCGGCAACGGCGTGTTCAACCAGGTGGTGACAGTAGCAGAAATTGCTGAATCGCTGCACTATTACCATCGGCTGTAATAAACTGCATGGATGCAATAACCCAACTTTCCTGGGCGGGCGGCCCGCTACGGGGCAACGTGGCCCTGCCAGCTTCCAAAAGCGAGAGCAACCGGGCCCTGATTCTGCAGGCCCTGGCTGGCAGCGGACAGCTTGGCAACCTCTCCGATGCCAACGACACGCAGCTGATGCAGCGCTTGTTAAGTCAAGCTGCCGGCCGCCAGGAGCTCAGCGCCGAGGACGCCGGCACCGTGATGCGCTTTCTGACGGCTTACCTGGCCGTAACTGGCTGGCGGGGCCGGCTCACGGGTACGGCCCGCATGCTGGAACGGCCCATTGCCGTGCTCGTCGACGCGCTGCGTCAGCTCGGCGCAGCTATTGAGTATGAAGGGCAGGAGGGCTACCCACCCCTGCGCTTCGACGGCTTTACCAGCCGCACAGCTGCTGAAATGCCGGCTCTAACGGTGCGCGGCGACATCAGCAGCCAGTACATTTCGGCCCTGCTGATGGTGGGGGCTGCGCTGCCGGCGGGCCTGCGCCTGCAGCTAACCGGCCACATCGGCTCCCGTCCCTACATCAACATGACCCTGGCGCTGATGCACCACTTTGGGGCGGTCATTCAGGAAGAAGGCCCCACCGGAATTGTTGTTCAGCCCGGCGGCTACCAGCCGGCCAGCTACCGGGTAGAGGCCGACTGGTCGGCCGCCAGCTACTGGTATGCCATGCTGGCCCTGGCGCCAGCCGGCTCTGAGCTTACCCTACCGGGGCTGCGTGAGCATTCCTGGCAGGGCGACCAGGCCATTGCGGGCATGATGCAGGACTTTGGGGTGAAAACCGAGTTCCTGCCCGAGGGCGTGAGACTTCTGAAAACCCTGCCCTTGAGCAACAGGGACCTCAGCTATGACTTTACCGACTGCCCCGACCTGGCGCAGACGGTGGCTGTGGTAGCGGCGGCACTGGGCCTGCCAATTACGATGAAAGGGCTGCAAAGTCTGCGCATCAAGGAAACAGACAGAATAGCTGCGCTACAGGTAGAGCTGGCCAAGTTCGGTGCTGCCCTTACCGAGGGCGCCCCGGGCGCTTTTCAGGTTAGCGCCTCGGGCTTCCGCGTGAGCGGCCAAACGGTGGCTACCTACCACGACCACCGCATGGCCATGGCCTTCGCGCCGCTGGCCCTGCTGGGCCCCCTGCAGATTGAGTCTCCGGCGGTAGTACGCAAGTCTTACCCGCGTTTCTGGGATGAGCTGAGCGCGGCAGGCTTTCAAGTCAGCTAAAGCAGCTGCTGGAAATAGCGGGCCGAATGCTGCAGCCGGCTGCCGTACCAGCTGAATAATTCGCCATCTACAATCTTCACTCTAGCCGCCGGGCAAATCTGCTGGAACTCGGCCAGGTGCTTTTCTGCGAAGGGGTAGGGCTCCGAAGAAAGTAAAATGCGTTCCGGCGCGGCGGCTGCCAGCTGCCCGGCAGAAATTTCCGGGTAGCGGCTTAAGTCCGCAAATACATTGCGCAGGCCGGCCCGCTGCAGCATATCGTCGATGAAAGTGCCGGGCGCGGCTACCATGTAGGGCTTGCGCCAGATGAAATACGCCGCCGTGCCGGGATTGGCAGGCACAGAGGAGGCAAGCTCAGAAAACGACAGCTCAATCTTCTCCGCCATAGCGTCTGCTGCTGCTTTCGCGCCCACAATAAATCCCAGGCGCTTAATCATCTGCAGGGCTTCGTCCAGGTTGCTGATGTCGCTCATCCAAACCGGGTATTTCGCTGCCAGCTCTTCAATGCCGGCCTGATAATTCTCTTCCTTGTTGCCGATAACCAGGTCGGGCTGCAGCTCGGCAATCTTATCGAAATTAAAGTTCTTGGTGCCGCCAATTACCTCCGCCTTTGTGCGTGCTTCCTGGGGATGAATGCAGAATTTAGTGACGCCCACCACTCTATTCCCTAAGCCCAGGTCGAATAACAACTCCGTTTGGGAGGGAACCAACGACACAATGCGCCGGGGCGGAAACGGCACCGTGACCCGGCGTCCCATCTGGTCGGTTACGGAAAGTGGCGTCTGAACCACGGATTTATCGGATTTGTCGGATTCCACGGATTTTATGAATGGCGCAGGCGTAAGCAAGGCGTAAGTACATACTAAAGAAAACGCAAAAAGGCCGCCCCACCGGGCAGCCTTTTTGTTTTTGATGGCAAAAGGGAGTCGTCTACAACGAAGGTTAGCGAAGCTAAAACCCGCGAAATCCATGCTTGGCTATGCCTTCCTGCGGGTTAGGCGAAGTACCGGAAATCGTGGCCATCCTCGATGCGCAGCAGCGTCTCGTAAATCAGGCGGGTTACGTTCTCCACATCCTCTTTGTGCACGGTTTCGACGGTGGTGTGCATGTATTTCAGGGGCAGCGAAATCAGGGCAGATGCTACCCCGGCGCCGGAATAGGCGAAGGCGTCGGTATCGGTGCCGGTGGCGCGGGTGGCGGCCGCGCGCTGGAACGGTATCTCGGCCTTTTGGGCCGTTTCAATAATCAGGTCGCGCAGGTTGTTCTGCACTGCCGGGCCATAGGTAATTACCGGGCCTTTGCCGCAGGAAATGTCGCCCGCCGTTTTCTTGTCGTACATCGGCGACTGGCTGTCGTGGGTGACGTCGGTCACGATGGCCACGTCGGGGTTGATGCGGTGGGCCACCATCTCGGCACCGCGCAGGCCAACTTCTTCCTGCACGGCATTAACGATATACAGGCCAAAGGGCAGGGTCTTGTTGTTCTCTTTGAGCAGGCGGGCCACCTCGGCAATCATGAAGCCGCCCACGCGGTTGTCGAGGGCACGGCCCACGTAGAACTTGTCGTTCATCACCATGAACTCGTCTTCAAAGGTGACGACCGAGCCCACGTGAATGCCCATTTCCTCAACCTCTTCCTTGGAAGCCGCGCCACAGTCCAGGTACACCGTTTCGATAGTGGGGGCCTTATCCTGCTCCACTTTGCGCACATGAATGGCCGGCCAGCCAAATACAGCCTTCACAATGCCCTTAGCCGTGTGAATATTAACACGCTTGCTTGGGGCCACCAGCGGGTCGGAGCCGCCGTTGCGGCGCAGGTAGAGGTAGCCTTCCTTGGTGATGTAGTTGACGAAGTAGCTGATTTCGTCGGCGTGGGCCTCAATCACCACCTTGTACTTGGCCTCGGGGTTAATTACCCCCACCACGGTGCCATAAGTATCAACGAAGTGCGTGTCGATGTAGGGCTTGAGGTATTCCAGCCACAGCTTCTGGCCTTCCTTCTCGAAGCCAGTGGGAGAGGGGTTGTTGAGGTAGTTCTGGAGAAATTCGAAAGATTCGGGGCGCATAGTAGGTGTCCTGAGCGTAGGGCGCTGCCGGCAAGGACGGGATAATCGCCTTGTCGACGCCGGTTGATTTTTCGGATTGACTAACGCAAGCAGCGCGGATAAGATGCTTCTTCCGGCAGCCTGACAGTATTTTCTTACAGCGGAATGTTGCCGTGCTTCTTGCGGGGCAGCTGGTCTACTTTGTTTTCCAGCATCTTAAAGGCCCGAATAAGCTTCTGCCGGGTCTGCGAGGGTAGAATTACCTCGTCGACGAAGCCGCGGTGGGCGGCGCGGTAGGGCGTGGCAAACTTTTCTTGGTACTCGTCTACCTTTTCCTGCAGCTTGGCTTCGGGGTCGGCGGCAGCGGCAATTTCCCGCTTGAAAATGATTTCAGCCGCGCCCTTGGCACCCATCACGGCAATTTCGGCCGTGGGCCAGGCGTAGTTCATGTCGGCACCAATGTGCTTGGAGTTCATCACGTCGTATGCACCGCCGTAGGCCTTGCGGGTGATAACCGTGATGCGCGGCACCGTGGCTTCGCAGAACGCATAAAGCAGCTTGGCGCCGTTGGTGATGATGCCGCGCCACTCCTGGTCGGTGCCGGGCAGGAAGCCGGGCACGTCTTCCAGCACCAGCAGCGGAATGTTGAACGAGTCGCAGAAGCGCACGAAGCGGGCCGCCTTGGTGCTGGCGTTGATGTCGAGCACGCCGGCCAGCACCGCAGGCTGGTTGCCCACAATGCCGATGCTGCGGCCGGCCAGGCGGGCAAAGCCTACCACAATGTTCTCGGCAAAGTTCTGGTGTACTTCCAGGAAGGAGCCCGCGTCGATGATGCCGTCAATCACCTCCCGAATGTCGTAGGGCTGGTTGGCATTGTCCGGCACGATGCTGTCGAGCACGGCGCGGCTTTCGTCGTCGCTGGCCTCATAGGGCTGGGCCGGAGCGGTTTCCTCGCAGTTCTGGGGCATGTAGCTCAGCAGCTGCTTGAGGTGGTTGATGCACACCACTTCGTTGGCACAGCTGAAGTGCGTCACGCCGCTCTTGGCCGAGTGGGTGCTGGCGCCGCCCAGCTCTTCGCTGGTCACGCTCTCGTGCGTCACGGTTTTCACAACGTTGGGGCCGGTTACGAACATGTAGCTCGTATTCTCCACCATCAGGATGAAGTCGGTAATGGCCGGCGAGTACACCGCGCCGCCCGCGCAGGGCCCCATGATGGCCGAGAGCTGCGGCACCACCCCCGAGGCCAGGGTGTTCTTGTAGAAGATGTCGGCGTAGCCGCCCAGGCTTACCACGCCTTCCTGAATGCGGGCCCCCCCTGAGTCGTTGAGGCCGATTACCGGGGCGCCATTTTTCATGGCCAGGTCCATGATTTTGACGATTTTCTCAGCGTGCGTCTCGCTCAGCGAGCCGCCGAATACGGTGAAGTCCTGGGAGAAAACGTACACCAGGCGGCCGTTCACGGTACCGTAGCCCGTCACCACGCCATCGCCGAGGTAGTATTCCTTATCAAGGCCGAAGTCCTTGCTGCGGTGCATCACAAACTTGCCGATTTCCTCAAACGAGCCTTCATCCATCAGCAGGTCAATGCGCTCGCGGGCGGTGAGCTTGCCTTTTTTGTGCTGGGCGTCGATGCGGTCCTGGCCGCCGCCCAGTAGCGCTTCAGCGTTTTTAAGAGCGAGCAGTTCGGTTTTGGAATGGGCGGCTTTGGCGTGCGGGTCAGACATTGAGGGTGGGTTAGCGGAGGAGCGTGGCTTGGGTTTCGAACGAAGCCCAAAGGTAGGCGTGAGGGCGAAAAGATGTTAGTGATTTATTAAGCTCAAAGGAATAGCAGTCCGGTACCAGGCTGGCCATGCCCATGCTAGGGAATTCTGTTCTCTGGCTCTTTTGATGGTTTTTTGTTTAGTCGCAACCCTGCCATTCCTCCTTGCCATTTGCTCTGTTGAACCCGGACGTACATGGTGCTGCAGAAATGAAAATTAATTCACCACGTAGCTGTAAGTGATGTACGCCAGTTTGTCTGAAACTGATTTTTGTGCTTTGCTCCCATATTAACCGGCCGCCTTGATACATACGCAGATTATGATTCTTGTTATCAAGCCAGTAAACTCTGCCAATAGCATCTTGAATAATGAGCTGGTCGGCGTATGGGTTAGTCTTATCCTTAGTCCATAGGTTATACGCTTTGCCAACGTTGCGCTGGTAAATCTCCACCTGTGATTTTGTTTTTACTGTCAGAGAAGCATGTTCCTTGTTTAAATGTCTCGTTTCCGTTGGCTCAATAACCGAACAGATTGAGTCGCGCTCAAAATCAATTGGAATAAGGTTATATTTGATAGGAAGTGCCGTTTGGGACTTTGCATCTACCCAAATCATCGAAAGGAGTAATAACCCAAGATTTAATCGTATCATAATTTTATATGGATTAAATGTAGATAAAGAAGAAATGAAAAGACGAGGCTCGCTCGAAGAGGTAGCCTTTCAATTTGTACGGGTACCGACATTAGCGTCTTCTGGTTTGAAGATGAGTATTTCAGCTGGCAAACCGGCTTTGTTCATCTAAGCCAGAGTCATTGCTCGCATATTCATTCTGAGCGTGATGAATACATACAGCTTAAGCAACCGCGGCAGTAGCCCCGCCGTTAGCCACCTGTCTTTTCTTTCACAATAAACCAGCACACCATGTCGGATACCACCGTTATTAAAGTTGATTCACGCCATTCCCCCACCGGCCCCGATGGGGAGAAGTACCTGGCTTCGGGTAAAAACCTGGCCATGCGCATGTGGGAAAATGAAGAGCCGGGCGAAGCCAAGGAACCCACCCGGCGCGAGTATGAAACCGTGGGCTACGTGCTCAAGGGCAAAGCCGAACTGCTGATGGAAGGCCAGACCGTGCTGCTCGAGCGCGGTAATTCCTGGGTGGTACCCAAAGGTGCTTCCCACACCTACAAGATTCTGGAAGCCTTTACGGCCGTAGAGGCCACCACGCCCCCCGCGCACATGCACGGCCGCGAGGATTAAGCCACAAGCCTGAGAGCTAAAAAAAGGCCGGCCCCGCATCGCGAGGCCGGCCTTTTCAATTCAAGCCGCAGCTTATTTTTTCTCTTTGTCAGCATCGGGCGCTTCGGGCTTTTCAGCCGGGCGCTCATCGCTGGCGAGGTTGGTTTTCTCGCCGCTCTTGCTCACGGAGAAGGTCAGCTCTTCCTTGCCGTCTTCGAAGTCCACCGAGATGATGTCGCCGTTGGCTACCTGGGCTTTCAGGATTTCTTCGGCAATCGGGTCTTCGATGTATTTCTGAATGGCGCGGTTCAGCGGACGGGCACCGTACTTGGGGTCGTAGCCTTTCTCGGCCACGAAGTCCTTGGCTTTCTCGGTGAGCTCCACCTTGTAGCCCAGGGCCTGCACCCGGCTCAGCAGCTTGCTGAGGCTGATGTCGATGATGCGGTGGATGTCGGCTTTCTCCAGGGAGTTGAAGACGATAACGTCATCCAGGCGGTTCAGGAATTCCGGCGAGAAGGTTTTCCGCAGGGCATTGGTGATGGTGCCCTTGGTCAGCTCGTCCATGTTTTCCTGGCGGGCCTTGGTGCCAAAGCCGATGCCGGCGCCGAAGTCGGCCAAGTCACGCGCCCCGATGTTGGAGGTCATGATGATGATAGTGTTGCGGAAGTCCACCTTGCGGCCCAGGCCGTCGGTCAGGATGCCGTCGTCGAGCACCTGCAGCAGCAGGTTGTATACGTCGGGGTGAGCCTTCTCAATCTCGTCGAGCAGAATCACCGAGTAGGGCTTGCGGCGGATTTTCTCCGTCAGCTGGCCGCCTTCTTCGTAGCCCACGTAGCCGGGAGGCGCGCCCACCAGGCGCGATACGCTGAATTTCTCCATGTACTCCGACATATCCACGCGCACCAGCGCATCTTCCTTGTCGAAGAGGTAGGTAGCCAGCACCTTGGCCAGCTCCGTCTTACCTACACCCGTCGGGCCCAGGAATACGAAGGAGCCAATGGGCTTCTTGGGGTCTTTCAAGCCCACGCGAGTGCGCTGAATGGCTTTCACCAGTTGCTTGATGGCTTTGTCCTGGCCAATTACCTTGCCTTGCAGCTCTTCGCCCATGTTGAGCAGCTTCTGGCTTTCGTTCTGGGCCACGCGGCTCACGGGAATGCCGGTCATCATGGCGATTACCTCGGCCACGTTTTCCTCTTTCACCGTGTAGCGCTTCTTCTTGGTTTCCTCTTCCCAGCTCTTTTTGGCCGTTTCGAGTTGCTCAAGCAGCTTTTTCTCGGTGTCGCGGAGCTTGGCGGCTTCCTCGTACTTCTGCGACTTCACCACGCGGTTCTTCTCGCCCTTGATGTTCTCGATGCTTTCTTCCAGCGTGAGAATGTCCTCGGGCACCACGATGTTGTTGATGTGCACGCGGGCACCGGCTTCGTCCAGGATATCGATGGCTTTGTCCGGCAGGAAACGGTCGCTCATGTAGCGGTCCGACAGCAGCACGCACTGCTCAATGGCCTTGTCGGTGTACACCACGTGGTGGTGGTCCTGGTACTTGTCCTTGATGTTGTGCAGGATTTCGATGGTCTCCTCCGGCGAGGTGGGGTCCACCATCACCATCTGGAAGCGACGGGCCAGGGCGCCGTCTTTCTCAATGTACTGGCGGTACTCGTCCAGGGTAGTGGCGCCGATGCATTGAATCTCGCCGCGGGCCAGGGCCGGCTTGAACATGTTGGAGGCGTCGAGCGAGCCCGAAGCACCGCCGGCGCCCACGATGGTGTGCAGCTCGTCGATGAACAGAATCACGTCGGGCGACTTCTCCAGCTCGTTCATCACGGCTTTCATGCGCTCCTCAAACTGGCCACGGTACTTGGTGCCGGCCACCAGCGAAGCCAGGTCCAGGGTTACTACGCGCTTGTTGAACAGCACGCGGCTTACCTTTTTCTGGATGATGCGCAGGGCCAGGCCTTCGGCAATAGCCGTTTTACCTACGCCGGGCTCACCGATGAGAATGGGGTTGTTTTTCTTGCGGCGGCTCAGAATCTGAGCCACGCGCTCAATCTCTTTCTCGCGGCCCACGATGGGGTCGAGCTTGTCTTCCTCGGCCAGCTTGGTCAGGTCGCGGCCGAAGTTGTCGAGCACCGGGGTGCGCGACTTCTCGCCGGGTTTCTTGCTGCCGCTGGCACCGCTTTGACCCTGGCCACGGCCGCTCGACGAGCCAAAGAGCTTGTCGTTGTCGTCGTCGTCGGTGTCGGGGCCGGCTTTGGGGCTGGGCGAGGCATTGCCATGGTAATCCAGCGAGTCGCGCACGGTTTCGTAGTTCACGTTGAATTTGCTCAAAATTTGTGAAGAAATGTTATCCTCGTCCCGAAGGATGGAGAGGAGAAGGTGTTCGGTGCCGATGATTTCGGATTTGAAGATTTTAGCCTCCAAATAGGTGATTTTCAAGACCTTCTCCGTTTGCTTGGTCAGCGGAATGGAGCCGGTGATGTTGGTGCCCTGGGTGGCGGTGTTGCGGGTGGCCTGCTCAAGCGAAAACTTAAGCTCGTCGATGGCTACACCTAGCTTACGCAATAAGCCGAGTGCGGTTCCCTCGCCTTCGCGAATCATGCCCAGCAAGAGGTGTTCGGTACCGATATAGTCGTGGCCAAGCCGGATGGCCTCCTCCCGGCTCAGGGAAATGACCTCCTTGACGCGGTTTGAGAATTTAGCTTCCATGCGGATAAACGTAGTTAGAAAAATTGATAGCCCCGCGTCGGTGGTGTTGCCGAATGCAGGTTGGGCCGGGGTAGCTTGAAAACAAGCTGGTTCGGGCGAAGGTTCGGGGCGAGCCGCGAATGCATGAAGAGCACCTTGCTGAGTGCGTCCGCCTCCAGAGCAGCTACTCAAGCCTGGTTTTCACCAATTCACTTACTGTAGAAACTGGCTGGCAGCGGGGCCCTGAGAAAATAGCAAGTCCAGCACACTTAAGCCGGGCTCAAAAGCTGGGCCAAACACCTGCGGATAAGGCCGTACCCGGGAAAGGGCTGCCGGACTGTCAGGTTTGGGCTCCTGGCTGCTGGCTTTGGGTGTCAACCAGTCGCGCCGGTCGCAGAGCTGGCCAGCAGTGGCAAGACTTGGGAAAGTAAAGGAAGGTTGCTTTAAGGGTGAGTTGGTGGAGTAGTCGGTGTGGTATTCCGTGCTCAGCTCAATGGGCAGATTAAGCCGAAAGCACCGTAGCAGCAAACGTAAAAATTGCAGGTTAAGGTCGAAAAGTAAGGCCGGTTTTTTTACGTAAATGTCGTGCAGGTAGTCAGCGTAATACTCGAAGTACGGGCTGCTGCCGTAAGCAGTTTGCAGCGTACGCCAGTGCCGGTGTATCCAGTTCTGGCGGTAGTCAATCTCAATGGCCGAGCTTTTTACTTTTTCCGAGCGGTTGCCGTCTACTACGGGCACGGTGAGGGCCTGCACGCCCTGGGCCGTTCGAATCAGGCAGCGGTTGCGGTAGGTTTGCTTGCGGTAGTGCTCCTGGGCTTCCAGCAGCAGCCCGTCGGCCTGGAGCAGCTCGGCAAAAAAGGCGGCGGGCGGGTGGTAGTGCAGCTCCGACAGTAGTATCACAGGGAAAATGGAAGGTTAATGCTGGTGCGAATGTTGCGAAGAACGCCGGACTATCCCTAATTCTGGCTTGTTACTTTTGCCTTATGCGATACTTGTTTCCTTTATTCGCCCTGCTGCTTTCTCTGGCCGCCCAGGCCGGGCCGCCCCAGCTGTTTCTGGATGTGGCCCGCTTTCGCAACCTCGACAAGGTGCAGAAAGGCGCGGAGGTGGAGATTTACGTTACCGTGCCCACGCAGTCGCTTACTTACCGGCAGCGGGCACCCAAGTCGTTTCAGTCGGCTGCGGTGGTCACGCTGGAGGTGCTGAATGCCGATGGTAAGCCGGCCTACCGCGAAGTGGTGACCCTGAAGCCCCCGGTGCTGAACGACACCACCATGGCCATTAAAAACCCGCAGAGCTTTCTCAAGCGCATTCTGTTGCCGGATGGGCGCTACACCCTGCGCGGCACCGTGCGCGACCAGTACCGCAGCGCCAACGGAGAAACCACGGTGGAGCAGCCGCTGGTGCTGGAAACGCCCGGGGCCGGCCTCTTCCTGGCCGATATTGTGCTGCTGGCCCGGCCGGCAGCCAACAGCGCGGGTGAGGACAACTTCAGCCGCGGCGGCTACCGCCTCACCCGAACGCCGACGGGCTTCTATGGCCGCGGCACGGAGAACATCTTTTTCTATACCGAGCTGCACCAGGCGCCCACCGATAAGCCCCTGCGCGTGCACTACCACCTGGAAGCAGCCGACGGCACCGCCGCCGATGCCGACGCCAGCCTGACGCCCAAAGCGGGCCGCCCTACCACCATTGTGGGCCAGCTGCCCCTGGGGCCCCTGCCCGATGGGCCCTTTACCCTGCTGGTGGAAGTATATGGCGGGCCGGGCAATAAAAAGCTGTTGGGCGGCCACCGGGTGAGCGGCACGCGCAACCAGGTAGACTATGCCCCGGGCGGGGCTGCCGTGGGTCGATGAGAAAGCGCACCATTTCCGGTAGCCCGCGACAGCGCGATGCTACGCCCAAGCCCTATCCCTGGTACTACGCCCCGCTGCGCTGGCTGCTGATGGGCCTGGCTTACCTGCCCTGGGCGGTACTTTACTTTCTGGCCGATGGACTGTACCTGCTCTTTGCCTACGTGGTACGCTACCGCTGGCGGGTAATTCTGGAAAACCTGCGCAATTCCTTTCCCGAGAAGAGCGAAGCGGAAATCCGGCAAATCGGCAAGGCATTTTACCAGCATTTCTCCCAGGTGCTGGTGGAAACCCTGAAGCTGGCCGTGATGACGGACGAGGAGCTGAAGCACCGGGTGCATTTTCCCAACCCCGAGGTGCTGGAGCGGTACTTGCAGGCCGGGCGCATGGCCATTGGCTTGTCGTCGCACGCCGGCAACTGGGAATGGGTATTGACTTCCGGGGCCGTCTGGCTGTCGGACGAAGTCGATGGCGTGTATAAGCCGCTCAACAACCCCTTCTTTGAGAGCTTTATGGCCGAGCTGCGCACCCGCACCGGCGCCGGCCTGATTCCCATGCGCGACACCCTGCGCGACATGGTGCAGCGCAAAGGGGAGCCGCGGGTGGTGAGTCTGCTTTCCGACCAGGCCGCCGGCCCGGAGGACCGACCCTACTGGACCACGTTTATGCACCAGGAAGCGGGCTTCTACACCAGCGCCGACCGGCTGGCGGCCCGCTTCCAGGCACCGGTGGTGTACGTTAGTATCCGGCGCTTGCGCCGGGGCTACTACGAAATAGTACTTACCGAGCTATACGATGGCAGCACGCCGCTGCCGGCGGATGGGTTTCCCATTACCGAAGCCTTTGTGCGCCATCTGGAGCGTGACATCCGGGCCTGGCCCGAGCAGTACCTGTGGACGCATCGCCGCTGGAAGCACAAGCGGGGTTGATGTGCTGATGTGCCGATGAAAAAAATGTGCTGATGAAGACCTTGGCAGCCTCCATCAGCACATTAGCATACTAAAAATCCTCCTATTTACAGGTACTGCTCGATGTCGCCGGCGCCCTGGCGGATGAGCTCGAAGTCGTCGTTGGTGCAGTCGATGATGGTGCTGGGGGTGTTGCCGCCGAAGCCGCCATCAATCACCATGTCGACCAGCAGGCGGTACTTCTCGTGGATGAGGTCGGGGTCGGTTACGTATTCTTCGAGGGTATCTTCGTCTTCGCGCACGGAAGTACTCACGATGGGGTTGCCAAACTCCTTGACAATCTGCAGCACAATCTGGTTGTCGGGCACCCGGATGCCTACCGTTTTGCGCTTCACGCCGCCATAGCGGGGGGCTTTGGGGCTGGCTTCAAAGATGAAGGTGAAGGGCCCGGGCAGGGCTTTCTTCAGCACTTTGTAGGTAGGCGTGGTGATGCCGTGGGCGTAGTCGCTGATGTGCGACAGGTCGTGGCAGATAAAGCTGAGGTTGGCTTTCTCGGGATGCAGGCCTTTGATGCGGCAAAGCTTCTCGACGGCCTTCTGATTATGAATATCGCAGCCGATGCCGTAGACGGTATCGGTGGGATAGATAATGAGCCCGCCCTTGCGCAGTACTTCGACGGCTTGCTGAATGCGGCTTGCTGGTGGATTGTCGGGGTGAATGCGAAGGATGGACGCAGGCATATGGTTTAATGAGAGGTTAGTATTTGAGAATGAACTACTGACGAGCGGGACGGGGCAGAAGTTGCCAGCCCCTGGTAGTTAAAGGGGCGGGCAAGGTACTAAGCCCGCTGAAATGTTACGACAATCTTTTTGGCTAAGGGCAACAGCAGAGAGGATGTAAAACAGCTGGCTGGGGCAGCTTGGAGGCAGCAGAAGGGCTGAAATAGCGGTTATGCACCCGGAAGTCAACCAAAATGCCCTTTGCGGTACGGCGGCTTCGTACTTTTGGCCCCGCGCATTCGCTAGCTATTCCCACCGTATGTCTTCACCTGCCAAAAAGTCGCGTGCCGAATCCAAGGCCGCTGCCCAGCGCACCCGCAACCGCAATGCCACCATCACGGCCGTGCTGGGGCTGGCCCTGGTCTGTTTTTCCTACTATTTCTACCAGGTTTTCTTTACTTCCAATATTGAAACCAAGGGCAAGCCGACCTATGTCATCATCCGGAGGGGCGACGACTGGAAGGCGGCGCTGAAAACCATCGAAGGCACCGGCGCGGTGGTCGACAAGCTTTCCCTGCACTTCGTGGCCAAGCTGATGAAGTACCCTGAGCACGTCAAGCCTGGCCGCTACGAGCTCAAGAATGGCTTCACCAACCGCCAGCTCATCAACGTGCTGAAGGCCGGCATTCAGTCGCCGCTCAAGCTCACCTTCACCAACGTGCGGCTGCGGCGGGAGCTGGCCAGCAAGCTCTCGGGGCAGATTGATGCCCGCCCGGAGCAAATCGACTCCCTGCTGAGCAGCCCCGGCTACACGCGCAGCCTGGGCTTCGACACCACCACGGTGCTGACCATGTTCATCCCCAACACCTACGAGCTGTACTGGAACACTTCCGCCAAAAACCTGATGGAGCGGATGAAGAAGGAGTACGAGAAGTTCTGGACACCCGCCCGCGATGCCAAGCGCGAAAAGCTTAAGCTCAGCCGGGCCCAGGTGAGTACCCTGGCCAGCATCGTGGAAGCCGAGCAGCAGCAGCACGCCGACGAGCGGCCCCGCATTGCAGGCGTATATCTCAACCGCCTCAAGCGGGGCATGAAGCTGCAGGCCGACCCCACGGTGGTGTATGCCAACGGCGACTTCGGCATCAAGCGCGTGCTGAACGTGCACCTGGCCAAAGACTCGCCCTACAACACCTATAAGTACGCGGGCCTGCCGCCCGGCCCCATCAACCTGCCCAGCATCAGCAGCATCGACGCCGTGCTGAACCCGGAAAAGCACGACTACCTCTACTTCTGCGCCAAGGAAGACTTCAGCGGCTACCACGCCTTTGCCGTGAACGAAGCCGGCCATCTGCTCAACGCCCGCCGCTACCAGGCTGCCCTGACGCAGGCGGGGATTAAATAGCTAGCAGTTGTCAGTTGTTGGTTGTCAGTTGTCAGTTTGTTCTGATGAGACTGACGTCAGAGCAAACTGACAACTGACAACCATCAACTGACAACTAAAATGTACCACGCCGACATCCAGATCCGCGTCCGCTACGCCGAAACCGACCAGATGGGCTACGTCTATCATGGCAACTACGCGGCTTATTTCGAAGTAGCCCGCACCGAAGCGTTCCGGCAGCTGGGCATCCGCTACAAGGACATGGAGGCCGAGGGCGTGGGCATGCCGGTGGGGGAGATACGCACGCGCTTCCGGCGTCCGGCCCGCTACGACGACCTGCTGACGGTGCGCCTGCTGCTGAAGCAGCCGCCCGAAGGCTCGCGGGTGCTGTTTGAGTATGAGATTTTCAACGAAGCCGGCGAGCTGCTCACCGAAGGCCATACGCTAATGGTATTTGTGAATACCAGCACCGGCCGGCCCGTGCCCATGCCCAAAAGCATCGTAGACCGGCTGGCTCCGTATTTTGGCGAGGATGAAGCCGGCAGCCCGGTTCTATCAGCCCCGGGCCATGTGCCACCCGATGCGCCCGCTCCAGCCGCCTTTGGGAAATGAGTAGTGAATTATGAATTATAACAGGCTACGTTGCTGTGACAACTGATAACTGACAACTGATAACTGACAACTGACAACTAAAAAATGCACCCCCCCACCCGCCGTTCGCGAATACCCGATGTGCGCCGGCAGCGGCACTACCGGCGGCTGATTGTGGGGTTGAAGCGTCTGCGCCTGCCCGGTGGGCATGCTTCGCTGTACGACGTGCTGGACCGGGTATTGCACGAGCTGCGCCTCGACAGCCTGGAGAAGCGGGCCGCCTACATGGCCTTTAACCTTACGGTGGCCCTGTTTCCCACCATTATTTTCCTGTTCACGCTGATTCCCTACATTCCGGTACCAAACCTGAACGCGGACATCCTGGTCTTTTTGTCGGATTTTATGCCGCGGGAGCTGTATGCGGCCACGGCATCTACCATCGAAGACATTGTTAACATACCGCACGGCGGCCTGCTGTCGTTCGGCTTTGGCACGGCGCTCGTGCTGAGCTCCAACGGCATTATGGCCCTGCTCGACGCCTTTGAGAAGAAGTATCCCTGGTTTAAGCACCGGAGCTATATCCGCAAGCGGCTTATTGCCACGGCGCTGACTTTTGTGCTTTCCCTGATATTGTTGCTGGCCATCGCGGGCATCTTCTTCGGAACCTACATCATGGACGGGCTGGTGTTTTATGAGATTGTGCCCGAGCGGTTTACGGACCTCGTCATTTCCGTGGTGCGCTACGGCTCCCTGATTGGGCTCTTCCTGTCGACCACCTGCGTGATATACTACTTCGTGCCGCCGGTCGAAGACAAGTGGCCGCTGGTATCGGTAGGGGCGGTAGTGGCCACGCTGCTTATCTTCCTGGTGTCGTTCCTGTTCACGCTTTACGTGCGCATCTTCGACTCCTACAACACCTTTTATGGCTCCATTGGCGCGCTGGTAGGGTTTATGGTCTGGCTGGAGTTTGTGTGCATGACGCTCATCATCGGCTTTGAGGTGAACGTGAGCATGGATGCCATTACCGGCCGCTTAAAAAAGCGCACCAGCCGGCTCAAGCTGGGTGGCAAGTAGGAGGGAAGGGCACAAGGCCTTTTTCTGACAGAAATTTGTGCGCGGGCCCTTGCTCAATAAAAAATGGCTCTTACTTTTGCACTCCCGAAACCACTCGGGGAACCTGACAGAGAGGTGGCAGAGTGGTCGAATGCGACGGATTCGAAATCCGTTATACCGGCAACGGTATCGGGGGTTCGAATCCCCCCCTCTCTGCAAAAAGGCTTTTTCTGCGCTGGGAAAAGCCTTTTTTTGTGAAGCCCGTATACCAGCGCACAACGGAATTGACCCAGAGGAGTGGCAGAGTGGTCGATTGCGGCGGTCTTGAAAACCGTTGAGGGTTAAACCTCCGGGGGTTCGAATCCCTCCTCCTCTGCTAAAAGCCCCGTTTCCAGGCCGGAAACGGGGCTTTTTCGTTGATAAATCTTACGAGGTATCAGCCACCGGCCAGGGGCACAAACCGGGCTGGCAACGGTAGGGCTTCGTTTGCCGTTGCAGCCTCAACTGTTATCCTTCTATGTGCCGTCTGCTCATCCTGTTTCTGCTGCTGATTTCGGCGCCTGCGGCGGGCTACTCCGTGCTTACCCACCAGGCCAACATCGACTCTACCTGGGAGCGTTGCCTGGTGCCGGTGCTGCAGGCCCGCTACCCCGGAGCCAGCCCCGAACAGCTCGATGAAGCCAAGGCCTTCGCCTACGGTGGCGCCATTATCCAGGACATGGGCTACTACCCTCTTGGCAACGAGCTGTTTACCAACCTCACCCATTATGTGCGCTCGGGGGACTTTGTTCGTAACCTGCTGGCCCAGGCCCGCGACCGGAACGACTATGCCTTTGCCCTGGGCGCCCTGGCGCATTATGTAGCTGATATAAAAGGTCATTCTGAGGGCACTAATAAAGCCCTGGCCAGCGTGTATCCCGAGCTGCAGCAGAAGTTTGGCGATGTCATCACCTACCATAATGCCCCGATTCAGCATACCCAGATGGAGTTTGCTTTCGATGTAGTGCAGCTGGCCAGTGGCAAGTACCGCAACCCGCAGTATCAGAAAGCCATTGGCTTTGAGGTGAAGAAAGAGCTGTTGGAGCGGGCCTTCCTGCAAACGTACGGCCTGGAGCTGGGGCAGGTGCTGGTTAATGTGGACGTTGCCATCGCCTCGTTCCGGTTTTCGGTACGGCAGTTTATTCCGGCGGCCGCCCGCGCCGCCTGGCATTACAAACGAAAGGAAATTCGCAAAACCAACCCCCGGGCCCGCAAGCGCGAGTACCTCTACCAGCACGACCGCCGGGCCTACCGGAAGAAGTACGGCGACACGTACTACCGGCCAGGCTTCGGCGCCCGTATTTTTTCCTACTTCATTCGGGTATTGCCTAAAATCGGCCCCTTAAAGCCTTTTGCCTTTAAGCTGCCCACGCCCGAGGCCCAGAAGATGTTCCGAAGCAGCTTTAAAACCGTGATGGCGGAATACTGTAGCCAGGTGCAGGCAATACCCGCCGACTCAGCCGCTGCCCTGCCTGCTCTGCCCAACACCGATTTTGATACCGGCCACCCCACCAAATCGGGCGAGTATGCACTGGCTGATGAAACCTATGGCGAGTGGCTGCGCAAGCTGGCCGGGAAGAAGTTTGCGGGGATTACGCCAGCGCTGCGCCAGAACATTCTGGAGTTTTACGGCAGTGCTCCCAAAGCTCCGGTATCGGAATCTGAGAAAGAGGATAAAAAACTTCTGGAGACGAAAAACGCATTAGAGCAGCTGCGGCGCTTCAGTAACTGATGTAGCGCGGCCCGCGCCAGCGCGGCTGCCGGTACTCCATCAGTTAAGTGAATGAGCACAGGGGCGTTCGGCCTGCAGGTCAGAAAAAAGGGGGTAACAATTTTGCAAAAGTTCCGTACGTGGTTGGCTGCCTAAACGGGCGTAGCTTTGTCGCACTTTTCAGCTTTTTCATTTCACCCCCATTTTTCCCTTTTTATGACCAAACCTTCTACAGTGCAACAGCCTATGCGATGGGCAAAGCTGTTGATGTTTATGGCCTTGCTCTTGCCCGTAATGGCACAAGCACAGGGCGGACCAGTTGTATTCAGCCAGGTATATGGCGGCGGCGGCGGCACTACCGTCACGAACTCCTACCAACGGGACTTTGTGGAACTGTTTAACCGGTCAGCCTCCCCGGTTGACATCAGCGGCTACAGTATTCAGTATGCTTCCGCAGCGGGTACTACAGGTAGCTACAACGCGGCGACGGTAATTCCGATGGGCACCATCCTGCAGCCTGGCCAGTACTATCTGGTAGGGCTGGGTACTGCCAGCACGGGTGGGGCTCCGCTGCCTACTCCCGACTTCAGTGGTTCAACCACGACAAACCTGGCGGCTGCGGCCGGCCGGGTAGCGCTGGTGAATAACTCTACGGCTTTGTCCGTTACGGCTGCTGCCAATGCCGCTGGCATTGTGGACTTTGTTGGCTACGGCACTACTTCCGTTCGCTTCGAGGGCACGGGTCCGACTGCAAATACATCGGGTTCCACTTCGGCCCTTCGCCTCAATGCAGGCTGCACGGACACTGATGACAACGCAGCTGACTTTGTGGTTGGGACGACGGTAGCTCCCCGTTCCATGGCCACGACGCTGGCTCCCTGCGGCGGTGCTCCCACTCCTCAGGAAATCAACGTACAGCAGAGCGGCACCAACTTCCTCACCGGCAGCACCTACAGCGGTTTCTCGAATACCGTTGTTGGCAGCAGCAACGTGCGGACCTTCACCGTTCAAAACCTGGGCGGCACGGCCCTCACCGTATCGAATATCGCCCTGAGCGGTGCCAATGCCGGCGACTATTCGCTGTCGGCCCTCACCCCCGCCAGCCCGGTAGCACCCAATAGCAGCGCAACCTTTAACGTAACCTTCGCGCCCACGGCCGCCGGTACCCGTACGGCCGTGCTGACGATTACCAACAACGACGCCGACGAAGGCAGCTACGTCATCAACCTGTCGGCTATGGGCCAGGCCAGCCTCCCCAACCCGGAAATTAATGTGCAGGTAAGCGCTACTGACTACCTGACGGGCAGCACCTATGCCTTTGGCTCTACCCTGGTAGGCACGCCGGTTACGGCTACTTTCACGGTGCAAAACACCAGCACCACCGACGTGCTGTCGGTAAGTGCCCAAGGCGTAACCGGCAGCACCGGGGCCGGCTTCACCATGGGTGGCACTGCCGTGGCACCGTACACGGTGGCGCCGAACAGCAGCACCACCTTCACGGTGACCTTCAACCCAACCTCTTCGGGTAGCAAAACGGGTACTATCACCATTACCAGCGACGACCAGGACGAATCCACCTACACCATTCTGCTGACGGGCACGGCCACCAACCCGGCCCCCACGCTGACTTCGGCTTCGCCCACGAACATTCTGGTGGGCATCTCTTCCGTGGTTACCCTGACTGGCACCAACATGAGCGGCGCTACGGTTAACTTCAACGGGGGCACGCTGACGCCCAGCTCAACTTCCTCTACTTCGGCTACAGTGCGCATTACGGCCCCCAGCGCCGGCACCTTCCCGGTGAGCGTAACCACATCTGCCGGCACCTCAGGCACGGTTAACCTGACGGCCACCATGCCGCCCGCCGGCTTCTTCGAGCCTTTTGAGGCCGCTACGCAGTCAAGCTACGTAACTACCGCTCCCGGTGTAACCTTGGCGCTTACTACGGGCAACTGGCAGATTTTCCAGGGCTTGCTTACCAGCACCGACGCCAGCGACAAAAAGAACAATGCCCAGAGTGTGCGTCTGCGCGGCGGCGGCACCCTCGAAATGTTAACTGAAAAAACCAACGGGGCTGGTGTAGTGTCCCTTTATGCCGCCGCTTACGGCACCGACGCTACCTCAATGACGCCCTCGAGCTTCACGCTAAGCTACAGCACGGACAACGGCATGACGTTTACCGACGTGCCCGGTACGCCGGCGGCTGGGACGCTCACGGGTACCCTTACTCAGTACAGCTACACGCTGAACGTGCCCGGCAACATTCGCTTGCGGATTAGCAACACCAACACCGTCGCTGCTTCAAACCCCCGCATCAACATCGACGATATCCAGATTACGGACTTCACTGGCGCTACCAACCTGACCGTGAGCACCACCCAGGCCATTCCGGCTGGCACCTACAATAACATCACCGTGACCGGCACCGGCGTTGCTACTCTGAGCGGCAACGTAGTGGTAAACGGCACCTTCCTGGTGCAGAGCGGCGGCACACTGACCACGGACTGCACCAACACCATTACCGGTACGGGCGCCTTTACCCTGGCGGCTGGTGCTACGCTCACCATCTGCGACCCGGCAGGTATCACGGCCAGCGGTGCAACGGGCGCCATCCGCATGAGCGGCACCCGCAGCTTCAGCAACACCGCCATCTATCGCTACGTTGGTACGGCTGCCCAGGTAACCGGCAGCGGCCTGCCCAGCCAGGTACGTACCCTGTTTAGCAACAGCACCGTCTCCCTCACCCTCAGCTCGCCGCTGAGCATTATGGATAACCTGTTCCTGGTGAGCGGTACCCTGAACACTGCCAACCAGCTGACGCTGATGTCTTCGGCCAGCGGCACCGCTTCCGTGGGCCGTACCAGCGGCAGCATCAGCGGCTCGGCCACCGTGCAGCGCTACATCGACCCCAGCCTGAACGCCGGCGCCGGCTACCGCCACTACAGCGCGCCGGTGCAAAGCACTACGTTTGCTGACCTGACCACGGCCGGCTTCACGCCCGTGCTGAACACGGCCTACAACTCGAGCACGACACCCAACCTCGTTACGCCCTTCCCCAACGTGTTTGGCTACGACGAGTCCCGTGTTATAACCAGCCCCTCTACTACCTACATGGGCTTCGACAAAGGCTGGTTTGTGCCCACTGGCACCATGGAGCAGGGCCGCGGCTACAGCGTAAACATCGCAGCTTCCCAGCTGGTGGACTTCGTTGGTACCCTCGAGTTTGGCAACGTGAACAAGACCCTCACCCGCAACAGCCTCAACTCGGCTACGGAGTCGGGCTGGCACCTGCTGGGCAACCCTTACGCGGCCCCGCTCAACATGAGCACCATAACGGTACCGGCCGGCATCAACAGCGCCATTTACGTGTTCCGCTCGACCAGCCAGTACAACGGCAACTACCGCGCCTATGTGAATGGCGTGGGCGGCAACCCCATCGTATCGGTTGCGCAAGGCTTCTTCGTACAGGCTACCACCAACGGCGCCGTGTTCCCCATGAGCTTTGCTAACACGACTACCTCGGCTTCGAACAGCCAGGACGTGTTCCAGCGCAGCATCAAGCCCCTGGTGCAGCTCAACCTGCGCGATGACGCCAACACGCTGAGCGATGAAGCTTACGTGTACTTCGAGCAGGGCGCCACGGCCGGCTTCGACGCGCGCTTCGATGCCGAGAAGTTGCCCAACACCCACGGCCTGAACCTGGCCAGCAGCAATGGCACCAACGCCCTGGCCATTAACGGCCTGCCGGTGCTGAGCAGCACGGTTATTGTTCCCCTGACGGTGAATGCGCCCGCAGCTGGCAGCTACGTGCTGGAAGCCGCTCAGCTGGCCAACCTGGCCGCTGGCACGGTGGTAACCCTGCACGACGCCCTCACCGGTGCTCGTATGGTGCTGACGGCTGGCAGCAGCTATGCCTTCTCGCTGGCTACTACCTCGGCTACCGGCCGCTTCTCGCTGGAGTTCCAGCCGGCTGCCGCTCCGCTGGCTACCGCTGCCCAGGCCCTGGCTGCCCAGGTGCAGGTGTACCCCAACCCGGCTTCGGGCAGCTTCCAGCTGGCCCTGCCGCTGGCTGCCAAAGGCGGGGTTGCTACCCTCACCAACGCCCTCGGCCAGACCGTGCTGACCCGCACCCTGACCGGCACGGAAACCACCTTCGACGTGCACACCCTCGCCGCTGGTGTTTACAACCTGCACCTCAACGTGGAAGGTACCAAAGTGGTACGCCGCGTGGTGGTGAAGTAAGCTCGCTGAGCAAAGTGCTTAAAAAGCCCCGGCACGCAGGTGCCGGGGCTTTTTTTATGCCGCAACTCGATAAATGGACGGATGTTCTTTAAACCCTGAGATGCCGGGGCCCTCTATGGATGCATAACGTAGCTCACACCTATTTCCGGTACCCTTATGAAGTTTATCTCATCGAAACCACTAGCCCTGGCACTCCTGGGTTTGCTGGCTGCCGCCACCGCTGTTGCCCGCCCCGGGCACGGTCCCTTCAATCCCGAAATCCGGGCTTATCACCAGCAAAACGTGCTGCCAGTAGTGCGCCAGCAGCGCCAGAAGCTGGAAGGCCAGCTGGCCGCCGACGACAAAGCCCAGCTGGCAGACTACCGCACCCAGCTGAAGAAGCTGCACGCCCGTGGCAAGGCCCTGCACGAAAGCCTGCGCCCGCAGGAAGGCAGTGATGGAGCCCGGCCGGTACCTACCGAGGCGCAGCGGCAGCAGCGCCAGCAGCTGCACTCCGAGCGCGAGGCGGTTATGAGCAAAGTGCGGGAGCTGGCCAAAAAGTACGAGTCCAACATCAGACAGCTGGCCGACGAGGTAGCTCCTCAACAGGCGCAGTGGAAAGCCGACATGGATGCTATTGGGGCCAAACATGCCGCGCCGGGGCCGCAAAGCAACGATGTGCGAGCGGAAGGTCGGGAAGGCCGGCGGGGCCATGGGCACGGCCCTCATGGTGGCCCGGGACATTCCTTCGGCCCCGTAAAATTCCTGCTGATGAACCCGGCGCCGCCAATGAAACAAAGCCCGGAGACAAGCAGCAGCACCCTATACCCCAACCCCGCCGTGGCCAACAGCCAGCTGGAGTATAGCGTGAAAAAAACCGGTCCGGTAACCATTGACCTGCTCGATGCGCAGGGCAGCAAGCTTCGCACCGTGCTACAGGAAGTCAACCAGGAAAAGGGCAGCCATACCCAAAGCCTGAACATCAGTGACCTGCCCACGGGCACCTATTACTATAAAATCATTACCCGCTCCGGCAGCGAGACCAAGCGGTTTATAAAGGAGTAGATGGTTGGTGCTTGGTACTTAGTGCTTAGTAGGAGTACAACATCTATCATACCCAGGCCGCAGCTCGTGGCCGGGCTTCCTCACTTAGCGACCAGCCAGATAATGTGAAAAGCCCCAGCGCCTGAACCGGCATTGGGGCTTTTTTTATGTGTCCACTTATACCTGAAAGCACACCTGTGCCGGAGCAAGGATAGTCGCGCTCTGCTTACCGCGACAGATATCGGATGCGTACCAAGCACTAAGCACCAAAAGCTAGCTGCCCTGCTGCACCAGGCCCCCGCTTACCCGGCGCAGGATAATTTCCGCTTGCTTGGCCTGGAAGCGGATGTCGAGCAGCCGCACTTCGGCGTTGAGCTGGCTGCGCTGGGCTTCGCGCAGGGCCAGGGGGGTGAGCAGGCCCAGGCGGTAGCGCTCCAGGGCAATGGCCACGTTCTCGCGGGCGAGCAGGATGTTGGTTTCCTCCAGCTCGAGCAGCTGCAGGCGGTTGCGGTACTGGGCGTAGGCCTGCTCGGCCTCGGCCTCGAGCTGCAGCTGGGTCTGGCCCAGGCGCAGCTGGCTTTGCTCTTCGGCAATGCGCGCGTTCTGCTCCAGGCGGTTGCGGTTGAAGCCGTCGAAGATGGGAATGCTGGCCACCACGCCGTAGTTGAGGCCGTAGGTGCGGCCGGTGTTGGTAACGAGCTGGGAGCCGAAAAAGGCCGCGCCGTTCACGTTGCGGGTCAGGCCATAGCCGGTTGTGAGGCCTACCTGCGGGAAGCGGGAGGCCCGCACCAGGCGGCGGTCGAAGGTGGCAATGTCGGTGCCCAGCCGGGCCTGCTGCAGGCGCGGATTGGCCTGGGCGATGCCCTGGGTGATGGCCTCCCGCTGCAGGGTGGTAGCCACCACGATGGAGTCGCTGGGCTGGAAGTCCTGGCGGGGCGTGCGGCCCATTAAGGTATTGAGGTTGATTTTGGCCCGGGCCAGGGCTTCCTGCTGCTGAATCAGCAGGGAGCGGTCGGCGTTGTAGTCGACGCGGGCCGTCAGCACTTCTACTTTGGCGGCTACCCCCACATTCACCCGGGCCTGGGTGAGGTCGATGCGCGCCTGGCCGATTTTCAGGGCCTCCTCAATGGACTTGATTTTGCCAAACTCCCGCACCACGGCGTAGTAGGCTTCGCTGATGTCGGCCACGGTTTCTTCCACCGTGGCGCGGGTAAGCTGGCGCTGGCTTTGCTCCAGGGTTTTCAGCCGGTCGTAGGCGATAAACATGCCCATACCGTCGAAGATGGTCCAGGTAGCCGCTACGTTGGCGTTCAGGAAGTTGGACTGCGCGTTGTTGGCAATGCTGGGCTCGGGGCGGGCCGAAGACTCCTGCCGCACGTTGTTCTGGCTGAAGGTGCGGGAGAAGTTGCCGTTCACGCTCGGCAGCTGGCCGGCGTTGCCGCGCGTTACGTTGTTGCCGGCCACGCGCTCGTCTTCGCGGGAAATCCGGACCCCGAAGTTGTTTTCCAGGCCCAGGCGGATGGCTTCGGCCAGGGTAAGGGCGGGGGCGGGGGCCACCGAGGCCGGCTTCTCCGTCTGGGGCTTGCCCGCCGGCTTGGCTTGGGGCTGGCCCAGTACCGGCCGCTGGGCATACGCCAGGGCAGGGGAGAGGAGAATAAAGAAAAGGAAGCGACGCATGAGAAAGAGAAATAGGGCAGCCTGCTAGGCCACCACGGCCGGCTGCTGAGCCGAATTTTTGTGCTTGCGGGCCGTAGCGAAATACGAGTACATCACCGGGATAACATAGAGCGTGAGGCCGGTAGCGAACACCAGGCCGCCCACCACGCCAATGCCCATAGCCCGGCGGCTGAGGGCGCCGGCCCCGGTGGCAATGGCAATGGGCAGAATGCCCAGGATGGCCGAAAGGCTGGTCATCAGGATGGGGCGGAAGCGGGCCGTGGCGCCTTCAATCAGGCCGGTCATGTAGTCCAGGCCATCTTTCTCGACCCGCTGGTTGGCAAACTCCACGATGAGAATGCCGTTTTTCGTCACCAGGCCAATCAGCATGATGATGCCAATCTGGGAAAACAGGTTGAGCGTCTGGTTGAAGTACCACAGGCTGAGCAGGGCCCCCGACAGCGCCAGCGGCACCGTCACCATGATGATAACCGGGTCGCGGAAGCTCTCAAACTGGGCGGCCAGGGCCAGGTAAATCAGCACCAGAGCCAGGCCGAAGGCGAAAAACAGCGAAGACGAGCTTTCCTCGAAGTCGCGCGAGGTGCCGGCCAGCTCGGTCGTGAACGTGTCGTCCAGGTTTTTCTCGGCAATGGCGCGCATGGCCGCGATGCCGTCGCCCAGGGACTGGCCCGGCGCCAGCGAGGCCGAGAACGTAGCCGAGTTGTAGCGGTTGAAGCGGTAGAGCTGGGGCGGCGTGCTGCTTTCTTCCAGGCGAATCACGTTGTCGAGCTGCACCAGCTCGCCCCGGTTGTTTTTCACCGAGAGCAGGCGCACATCCAGGGGCTGGTTGCGGTCTTCGCGGGCCACCTGGCCGATAATCTGGTACTGCTTGCTGCCCTGGATGTAGTAGCCGTAGCGCTGCCCGCTGAGGCCGGCCTGCAGGGTTTGCGAGATATTCTGCACCGATACGCCCAGGCTCTGGGCCTTTTCCCGGTCGATGATAACGCGTAGCTCGGGCTTGTTGAACTTCAGGTTCACGTCCACAAACTGGAAGGTGGGGTCCTGCCGGGCCACTTCCAGGAACTTGGGCACGGCTTCGCGCAGCTTGCTGAAATCCTGGGTCTGGATAACGAACTGCACGGGCAGGCCGCCCCCGCCGCCCCCGATGCTCTGGTCCTGGGCCACGGAAGTGCGGGCCGCCGTCAGGCTTTTCACCCCCGCGCTCAGGGCGCTGGCTACCTGGTCCTGGGTTTTGGGGCGCTTGTCGGCCTCAATCAGAATGACGCGGGCAATGCCCGAGTTGGTGCCGCCGCCAAAGCCGGGCGAGGTCACCGTGAACACGCTGTTGAGGTTGGCCGCGCCGGCCGAGTCGGTGGCCATCTTGGTAATCTGGGCCATGTAGGCGTCCATGTACTCAAAGGAGGCACCCTCCGGCCCGGTGGCGCTGATGTTGACGCGGCTGCGGTCTTCTACCGGGGCCAGCTCCGAGGGAATGAGCTTCATAAAGCCCCAGATGCCCACGCCCGTGATGGCCACGGCCACCCAGGCCAGCCAGCGGTTGGCGAGAAAGGTTTCGAGGCTGCGCCGGTAGCCGGCAATCATGCTCACGAAAAAGGGCTCGGTTTTCCGGTAAAACCAGTTGTGGGTTTGCTGGCGCTTGAGCAGCTTGGCGCACATCATGGGCGTGAGCGTGAGCGACACGAAGGCAGAAATAATAACGGAGCCCGCCACCACAATGCCGAACTCGCGGAACAGGCGCCCGGTGATGCCGGTAAGGAACACCACGGGCAGAAACACTGCCGCCAGCACCACCGTGGTGCTCACCACGGCCAGAATAATCTCCTCCGAGCCTTTCAGGGCGGCTTCCCGGGGCTCTTCGCCGTCCTCAATGCGGGAGTAGATGTTTTCCAGCACCACAATGGCGTCGTCCACCACCAGGCCGATGGCCAGCACAATGGCCAGCAGCGTGAGCACGTTGATGGAGAAGTTCAGCAGGTACATCACGAAGAAAATCCCAATCAGCGACACCGGGATGGCGACGACCGGAATGAGGGTAGAGCGCCAGTCGCGTAAAAACAGGAAGATGATGACCACCACCAGCACGAAAGCCTCCACGATGGTATGCTGCACTTCCTTAATGGAGTTGCGGATGAAGATGGAGTTGTCGATGCCGGGGCGCAGCTGCAGGTCGTCGGGCAGGTCTTTGCCGTAGGTTTCCAGGCGGCGGTTAAACTCGTCGGCAATCTCAATCTGGTTGGAGCCGGGCTGGGGCACCACGGCCAGGGCCACGCCCGGCACGCCATTCACCCGGAAGATGGTCTGGTCATTTTCGGGGTAGAGCTCGGCATATCCTACGTCGGACAGCCGCACCAGCGAGGCTTCGTCGCTGCGGATAATGAGGTTGTTGAAGTCTGCTACCGACGAGAGGCGGCCCATGGTGCGCAGCGTAAGCTGGGTGCTTTCGCCCTGCACGGCGCCGCTGGGCAGCTCCACGTTTTCGCGCGTGATGGCCTGCTGCACTTCCACCGGGGTGATGTTGAGGGCCGAGAGCTTTACCGGGTCGAGCCACAGGCGCATGGAATAGCGGCGCTCGCCGTACACCCGGATTTCGGACACGCCGGGGATGGTTTGCAGGCGCTCCTTGAGCACGTTGTTGGCGTAGTCGGTGAGCTCCAGCAGGCTGCGCTTGCTGGAGTTGAGGTAGGTGATGACGATGGGCTGGGAGTCGGCGTTGGCCTTGCTCACAATGGGCGGGTCGATGTCGCGCGGCAGGCGGCCCTGCACGCCCGATACTTTGTCGCGCACGTCGTTGGCTGCCGTTTCCAGGTTGGCGTCGAGGTCGAACTCCACGGTAATCTGGCTGCGGCCGTCACGGGAGTTCGACGTCAGGTTTTTAATGCCGGCGATGCCGTTCAGAGCCGACTCCAGCACCTCGGTCACCTGGCTCTGCATCACGTCGGCCGAGGCCCCGGTGTAAGAAGCCGTCACAGAAATAATGGGCGGGTCGACGCTGGGGTACTCGCGCACGCTGAGGTAGCGAAACCCAATAACGCCGAAGATGATGATGGCCAAGCTCATCACAACGGCGAGCACCGGCCGGTTGATACTAGTTGAAGCTAAACTCATAGCTGTTTGTCTGACAGAACGAAAAACTCCCCTCCTTACCAAGGAGGGGATGTTTCAGCTTAAGCTGAAACGGGGGTGGTTATGGCTTTCGCGCCGGTTGGGGTCAGTTAGGTATCGTTCTGACGTCCTAACCACCCCGGCCAAGCCAGACGGCTTGGCATCCCCTCCTTGGTAAGGAGGGGAGTTGGTCATTCTTACCTAATTACCCGCACAGGGTCTCCCGGCTTCACCTGCAAAATGCCGGTCTGAATCACGGAGTCGCCCACGGCCAGGCCATCGGTGATTTGAATGACCTTGTCGGAGCGAATGCCGATTTTTACTTTCTGGGGCACCATCTTGCCGCCTTTCACGGTGTACACGCTGTAGCCGCTGGCTTCGGGAATCACCGCTTCGGTGGGCACCTGGATGGCCGAGGGCGTTTCGCCCAGCTTGAGGTTTACTTTCACGAAGGCCCCCGGGCGCAGCTCATTCTTCGTGTTGGCGTAGCGGGCCCGCACGGGCAGCGTGCGGCTTACCGGGTCAATCTGCGGGTCGATGGCGTAGACCTTGGCGTTGAAGCGCTTGTTGGTGGCCTGGTCTACCAGGCTCACCACGTCGCCCACCCGCACGTTGGACGCAAAGCGGCTGGGCACGGCAAAGTCAATCTTCACCGGCTTCACCCGCGAAAGGGTGGTGATTTCGGCCCCGGGGCTGACGTAAGTGCCCACGGTGGCTGTGCTCAGGCCCAGCACGCCATCGAAGGGCGCGCGCACGTAGGCCTTGGCCAGCGTAGCCCGGAGAGACTGCAGCTCGGCCTGGGCCGTGAGCAGCTGGTTGTTGGCCTGCTCGTATTCCTGGGCGCTGATGTATTCCTTTTCCAGCAGGGTGCGCTGGCGCCGCTCCTGGTCGCGAAACAGCTTGATGTTGTACTCCTGCTTCTGAATAGCGGCTTGAGCTTCAGCCGCATTGATGCTGAACAGCAGCTGCCCCTTGCGCACAGCCTGGCCCTCGCGGATGTTGAGGCTGGTGATTTTACCCGACAGCTCGCTTTTGATAACCACCGATTCCTCGGGCAGAATGGAGCCCGTGGCGGCTACTTCGTCGGTCAGGCTGGTGGGCTGCACCACGTACACCTGCACGGCAGTGGGGCCGCCTCCACCGCCGCGCCCGCCCTTGGCGCCCGCACCGCCACCGGGGCCACCTTTGGCCGCGCCGCCTTTGCCGCCCTCCTTGCCCGCCTGGCCGGGGAAGTACTTTACTTTTACAAACACCAGCCCGGCAACTACCAGGGCCGCCAGCAGCCAGCCTATCCAGGCACGGCTGCGGCCTTCGGGCTCCTCGTCGAAGTACTCGTCAGGGGCAGTGGGTGGGGGAGAGGCCTGGGTAGCAGTAGTGTCCCAGTTCGGGGCCGGGGCGGTGTTGGGGTTTTCCGATTGCATAGAAAGCAAGAACGCACAAGCGACAGTGGTTGTTCACGGCCTCTTCGAAGCCGAAGCCGGCCCGGATGCGGATGAACATAACTCATATAGTTCGCTGATTGTGCCCCAAGGTTGCGCACCCGGACCCCAAACTAGAAGTAGACCGTCAGAAGCCAGACCGGGAGCGGCATCATACCGATAAAGGCATGCCGGTACTGCTAACGCGCCGGCCCGCTTCCCTGTCGAAATTGAGCTAACGGCGTAGTTTTTCCAGGGCGTCTACTTCGGCTTCGCCCGCACGGGGCGGCATGTAGCGCCAGGGGCTGCGGGCAGTGCCGGGCAGCAGCTTCAGGTAGTTGGCCGAGCTGGCATCGGGCAGAAACAGCAGGGCCGGGTCGCCGGGCAGGTCGGTTCTCAGGCGCACGGCCCGCCCGGCTACTATACAAGTGAGCTCGAGGAATTCGCCCGGCCGCAACCGGCCAACTTCGCGGTTGTTGAGCCATACGATGCGGGCCTCGGCGGGGCCGCCCAGGGGCCGGTACACGTACACATAGGCAGTGTCGGCTCGGATGGGCTGGCCCGGTGTAGGGTAAGGCACGGCCAGCCCGCTGCTCATATCCAGCGCATACAGAATAGGCGGGCTGCTGTTGTCGTCAGCTCCAAACAGGGAACCCCTTCCAGTCGTCGTTGTCACAGGGCCGGTGGGGGTCATGTTGGTCACGGTGTACTGTTCCTCGTGCGGAGCGGGACCCACAAACGTGTAAAAAGTGCCCTGCCGGGTAAGGGCGCGGTAGGTGTTGTTCTGCCGTACAAATGCCTGCCGGCCATCCGAGTAGCCCCATACATCCCGTTTGGGCGCCCGCTGCCCATTGCCTTGGAAAATACCGGGCTGCAGGCGGATGGTGCCTTCCCAGCCAGAAGCATTAGAAGCCAGCGTATCTGGCCGCAGAAAGGCCGTGGTATCGGGGCGGTTGTTCAGGAACTGCTCGAAGCTAAAGTACACACCACGCCGGGGAGCGGCCACCCGTAGCACCGCCGGGCGCGGCTGGCTGGGCGGTACGTGCGTGCCCAGCTGCGTCAGGGTCAGGGCCGGCTGCTGGCTGGCTTTAGCCCAGTCAGTGCCAGCCAGCTGCAGCAGGCTGCGCTGCACCAGCAGGGCCAGCAGATAAGAGGGGGTGTAGGTGGTTTCTATGCCCTGGCTCTCGGTGTGGCCGGCTATCTGGCGCACAAAGTGGTAGCCATCGGCAAGCTTCAAGTACACATCGGCGGTAAGGCTGCCGGTGGTACTATTTGCGCTTTTTTCGCCCACGTGCAGGTGGCGGATGTAAAGCGCCAGCACCTGGTCGGTAGGGCGCTGGGGCATCTTCCGGTGCAGCCACTCCGTCAGGTCGGCTTCCAGGCTCTTGCGGAACATGACGGCTTCCTGCCGGTTCTGCGAGTTGTAAAATTTGTGGTGCACCACGCCAATGGCCGGGCTGCCGGTTTGCCCGTTGAGGACCTGCTCTACGTAGACCGGCAGCCCGGGCACCCGCAGGGGCTGGTGGGCGATGTCCAGCAGGTATACCTGGGCCGCGGCCGGGAACGCACTAAGGGCCAACAGCAGCAGCAGGCGCAGGCAAAATCCGGGCAGATGCTTGGCCAAGGGTAGAAAAAGCAGCACGCAACAAAGATGTGATACGCCAACAAAGCTACGCCTCACCGCCCGGCAACGAAAAAACCCTGCCTCTCGCAGCGAGAAGCAGGGTTTCAGGAGAAAGCCAGCTGCCAGGCAGAGCAGCCGGATGAATTACATAGCCTTGGCGTTGATATAGCCCTTAGCCAGGTCGTTGAGCTTGGTATCGGTGGCCTGCTCCTCGGTGAGGGTGGCGCGCAGCAGCGAGGCCGCTTCGGTGTGGCCGGTGCGCTCGGCGTAGTGGGCAGCCGTGCCGTAGCCGGCAATTTCGTAGTGCTCCACGCGCTGGGCGGCGGCAATGAGGGCGGCGTCCATCACCTCGTCGGTGGCGTCTTCGTGCATGGTGCTCTTGCCTTCCTTAATCAGGCCTTCCATGGCTTTGCAGGTGTGGCCGTCCAGGTCCAGGCCCAGGCCGCGGCCTATCTGCTCGAGGCGGGCTACCTGGTTTTTGGTTTCTACCAGATGGGTTTCAAAGGCCATTTTCAGGCGGCTGTCTTTGGCTTCCTTGGCCATGTCGGGCAGGGCAGCGAGGAGCTGGTTTTCGGCGCTGTACAGGTCTTTGAGCTGCTCTTGAAAAAGGTCGTTGAGGTTGCGGAGCTTGTCCATGGATAAAGAAGGATTTATGTGGATGTGAGGCTAGCCTATACGCCCGAAGACAGCAGGGGGTTGGTAAAAAATACGGGCCTGGCGTACGGTGGAGCTTATTTTCAAGGGCTTTGCCAGGCAGCCAGGGGTTGGTAAATACAGGGCCGGAGTCCGCGTTTTATTCTCACATTTGCAGCCCGCCCGTCCCTTGCCGATTATTCTTTTTTGCTTTGAAAAAGCCTGCTTCTCCCCCCGCAGCTCCGCCACCGCAGCGCAACTTTTTTGCCGATGTACACGAGGTGGCCCGCCTGATTCCGCCGGGCCGGGTTACCAGCTACGGCGCCATTGCCCACTACCTCGGGGCCCGGCACGGGGCCCGCATGGTGGGCTGGGCCATGATGGCCGCCCACACGGCCGAGCAGTACGTGCCGGCTCACCGCGTGCTCAACCGCCTGGGCCAGCTCACGGGGCGCCTGCACTACCCCACGCCCACGGCCATGCAGGAAGCCCTGGAGCGCGAAGGCATTCAGGTAGTCGACGACCAGGTAGTGGGGCTCGACAAGCTGTTCTGGGACCCTTCGCGGGAGCTGTAGCCCACGGCCGGGCTACTTTTTCTTGCGCTCCAGCAGCTGCATACGCTTCACCTCAAAGCGGCCTTCTTTGGCCGATACCACCCGCAGAATGGGCGGGTCGCCCCCGCTGGGCACGATGCACTCCAAAAACGTAGGCTGGCTGAAGTCGGGAATAAACTCCTGGCAGTCCTGGCGGCCGCTACCCACCTGCACGCAGAGCTTCAGCTCCCGCCGCCGGTCGCGCCAGCGGATGGCCGTCCAGCTGCGGGCGGCGAGGGCCGTAGCCGGCTGGTCGGTGGCGCTGAGCGTTACGGACTGTCCGTCGTTGCCGCCGCTGCGCCGAAACACGAAGACCCCCGCCGAATCGGCGGCCGTTGCAAAGCCCTGGGCATCGGTTCCGGCAGTTTCGGCCGGCACCACCCGGCCAGAGGCCAGGTGCAGCTCATACAAAGCCAATGGGCCCGCGCTGTTGGCCACGCTCGCAATGGCAGCACCTGCCAGCCCCCCCACCAAAGCCGCCGCGGTAACGTTGGCAGCTCCTTCCGCATCCAGCACCGGCGGGCCCATGAAGGTATAGCTGCGCCCGTCGGCGGCCGGCAGCAGCTGATAAAACCGACCCCGGTACACCATCAGCAGCTCGCGGCCGTCGCTCAGGCCCCAGAGCCCGGTGCAGGGCACCGGCCGGGCGGGGTGCTGCTCGTCGAGGTGCAGGTAGTTGGGCGTAATGGCATCGGTGCCCGCAAAGCGCTTGCCCGGCCGGGGCTTGTGCTCGACGTAAAAAGGAAAATCGGGTTCGCTGGGCTTGTTGTCGCGGAACTCCTCAAAGCTTCGGTAGAAGCCCCGGCGCGGGGTGGCTGCCTGCTGTATGGCAAAGCGGTGTGCCATCGCGCCGCCCCGGCCCGCGCGGGCATCGGCCGGGCTTAGCGTTTCGGCCGAAGTGGATGTGGCGGGGAGGGCCGCCAGCCGGCGCAGGGCCTGCTGCAGTACCAGCGCCAGGTTGGCAGCATGCAAGCCCGTAGCATCCAGCCCGGCGCGGTGGGTGGTTTCACCTGCCATCAGCAGCGCGCGGAAGGTGCTGTCGGGCTGCAGCTCCAGGAAGTCGGCGATGAGCTCGGCTTCGGCCTGCTCCGAGCCAACGCCCAGCCTTTCGTTGATTGACAGGGTAAAAACGCGCATCAGCACCGGCCGACCGGCTGTGGTGGGTTGGGGGTGTACCCACTGCCGCAGCTCGGTGGCGAGGGGGTACGGAAAATTGGCCGACGAGAGCTGATTGTCGAGCCCCCGGTGCACGGCGCCCAGCCGGCTGCGGTCGGCGCGTAAGTCCAGCACCTGGGCAACCCGCCAGGGGCTGGCCGCCAGGGAAATATTATGGGGCGGCAGGCTAATCAGATAAGGGCCTTCCTGGGCTTGAGCCGGCTGGCAGATGACCAGCAGCACCAGCCAGCGAACAATGCACTGCAGAAGCTTCATCCTTCAAATATAGAGCGGCACCCTGCCGGCCACGACCGGAAAGTAGGGCTTCCGGCAAGTTTACTGCCGCTTTGAGAATGCCTGCGCCCGCTGTGACGTATATTTGTAGCCCCCGGATTGTAATGGGGGTTAAATACTAGATATGAAGCAATTTGTCACTGCTTTTCTGGTTTGCCTGCTCACGCTGCCGGCGCTGGCGCAAACCACCTTTTCCATTCGCGGGCGGGTGTTCGACAAGGTGTCGGGCGAGACCCTGCCCGGCGCTACCGTCCAGGTAACCGGCAACGGGCAGAACACCGGCGCGGGGGCCGACTCCGACGGCAACTACCGCATTCCCAACCTAAAGCCCGGTACCTACACGCTGCAGGCCAGCTTTATCGGCTATAAGCCGCTGACGCAGACGGTAAAAGTCACTACTCAGAATGCGGTGTCGAGCTTTGCCCTGGCGACCGACAATGCCAGCCTCGACGAGGTGACGGTAGTGGCGGCACAGGCCCAGGAGCGCTCCACGCCGGTGGCTTTCTCGGCCGTGAACGAGGTGAAGCTGCGCGAGACGCTGTCGAACCGCGACCTGCCCATGATTCTTAACGAGACACCCGGCGTGTACGCCACCCAGGGCGGCGGCGGCACCGGCGACTCCCGCATCAACGTGCGGGGCTTCGACCAGCGCAACGTGGCCGTGATGATTAACGGCATGCCCGTGAACGACATGGAGAACGGCTCGGTGTTCTGGAGCAACTGGGACCTGGGCGACGTAACCAAGAGCCTGCAGGTGCAGCGCGGCCTGTCGGCCTCCAAAATCGCGGTGCCCTCCATTGGCGGCACCATCAACGTGCTCACGCGTGGCTTCGACGACAAGCGCAGCGTGCTGGCCCGCAGTGAAATCGGCTCCTACAACTACCGTAAAAACTCGCTGCTGCTGAGCTCGGGGGCGCTGAAGGGCGACTGGGCCATTACCCTGTACGGCTCGCGGCGCACGGCCGACGGCTGGGTAGAAAATGCCTACGACGATGCCTGGACTTACTTTGGCAACATCAGCAAGCGCCTGGGACGGCACCGGCTTTCATTCACCGCTATGGGCTCGCCCCAGAGCCATGGGCAGCGCTCCACCTTCACCCAGATTGGGGTTTTCTCCAACGACAAAGCCCGGGAGCTCGGTTCAGCCCGCGTACCTAACGGCGACCGTGGCTTCCGTTACAACCCCGACTGGGGCGTGCTGAACCGCTACACCGTAGATGCCAATGGCCAGCGCCAGTACCAGGGTGAGGAAGTGCTGAATACCCGCTCCAACTACTACCACAAACCCCAGATTAGCCTCAACGACTTCTGGCAGGTAAACGACAAGCTGTTTATTTCCGGCGTCGCGTATGCATCCTACGGCAATGGCGGCGGCATCACGCCGTTTGCCTCCCCGAATACCGTGGCCAGCACCGGGCAGTTTGACGTGCAGCGCACGTTCGACTCCAACATGGCCAACCCCCGCGATGCGCAGGGAGAGCGGGTTGCGAGCAACTTCCTGCGGGCCAGCGTAAACAGCCACCGCTGGTATGGCGGCGTAGTTGGCGCCGACTATGCCTTGAACGAGAAACTGACACTCTCCGCTGGGGTAGACGGCCGTACCTATGAAGGCTACCATTACCAGGAAATCAAAGACTTGCTCGGCGGCGACTATATCCTCAACACCGGCGCTAGAAACAACAATAACGCCGACCCCAACATGAAGCTGCGGGTGGGCGATAAAACCAACTTCAACTACGACGGCAGAACCGACTGGCTGGGTGGATACGGACAGCTGGAATACAAGACGCCGCTGCTTTCGGCGGTAATCAGCGGCACCATGTCGCAGGTATGGTACAAGCGCATCGACTATTTCCGCACCAAAGTTGTTAAAAATGCCGAGGGCGTAGCCGTTCCGGTTCCGTTTGGCCGCACCACCATTATTGATGGTACCGCTTATACCAACGACAAAGGCCAGCACGTGGAAACCGACTGGGCCAGCCTCACGGGCTATAGCGTGAAGGGCGGAGTAAACTACAACCTGACCGAGAACAACAACATCTTCGCCAATGCCGGCTACATCTCCCGCGTACCGTTCTTCAACCAGGTGTATGATACAAATGGCAATGCATTTAAGAATGTGCGGAATGAAGGCATTACCAGCTTTGAGCTGGGCTACGGCATCAGCTACCCCAGCCTGAAGGCTACCCTGAACGCCTACTACACCCTGTGGACCAACCGCAGCAACAACACCTCCGGCATCAATCCCGACGGCAATGGCCTGGTGTACTACTCGGTGCGCAACATCAACGCCCGCCACATGGGCATTGAGCTGAGCGTGGCCCAGGAAATCAGCCGCCGCGTGCAGCTGAACGCCGCCATTTCGGTAGGCGACTGGCGCTGGCTGGGTACGGGCAGCCTCACGGCCGTGGATGAAAACAACAACATCGTGTCGGGCTTCGAAGATGTGCCGATTTACCTTGATGGCGTACACGTAGGCGATGCCGCCCAGAACCAGTTTCAGATTGGCCTGCGCGTTGAGCCCATCCGCGGTCTGTACTTCCGCCCCTCCTTCCTGCTTTTCACCAAGTACTACGCCGGCTTCAACCCCGTCGACCTGCGCCAGGAAGCCAACCGTACCGACTCCTACCGCATTCCCACGTCGCGCAACGTGGACCTGCACGGCGGCTACGACCTCAAGCCCATGTTCAACGACAAGGTACGCCTGGGCTTCAAAGGCTCCATCCTGAACCTGCTGGATGAGTACTACATCACCGACCTGCCCGCCGGCAGCAGCGGCAGCGTGGTGACGGACCCCACCCTGCTGCGGGGCTTCTTTAACCGCGGCCGCACCTTTACGCTCGGCATGTCTGTGACGCTGTAAGTAATGTGCTGATTGGTTGATGTGCTGATGTGCTGAGCATAAGCCAGCAAAAAAGGTGGTGAGCCTACAAGGGAAGTCCTTGTGGGCTCACCACCTTTTTTGCTATGAAGCTACAGGAGGTCGAGCAGGTCGGTCTAATGATAAGCAGGCGACTGCCTGTAAGCCGCTTCTACATCAGTACATCAAAAAATCAGCACATCAGCACATCAACAAATTACCGTCCGGCGGCTGCCAGTACGGCGCCGCGCATTTCTTCGGGTGAGGTGTTCTTTACGAGGTAGCTGTGGGCGCCTTCGGCCAGCACGGTGCTCACCAGGGAGGGGTCGTCGTGCATGGATATAATGACGACGCGAACCGAGGGAAACTGCATTCGCAGGAGCCGGGTAGTTTGCAGGCCGTCGAGCACCGGCATCTGCATATCCATAAGGGCCACGTCGGGGCGGATGCCCTGGTCGAGGCACTCCAGCAGCTCCTGCCCATTGCCGGCTTCGCACACTACTTCAATCCCGGCATAGCCGCTGAGAAGCGCCCGCAGGCCTTTGCGAAAAAGAATATGGTCGTCGACAATGGCCAGGCGTACCGGCGGGTCGATGGCAGCGGAAGAGGAAGCAGAAGTCATGAGTTAAGCGAATAAGAAGGAGAGTTCTGGGAAGCCGGCAGCAGGGTGACCGGCAGGACGGCTTCCACGCGGGTGCCCCGGCCGGGCTCCGTATGGTACTTGAGCTGCCCACCGAGCACGGCCACCCGGCTGCGCAGGTTGATAAGGCCCATGCCCACGGTTTGCCCATGGGGCCCCGGGGGCGGCAGCTCTTCCAGGGCGGCGGGGTCGAAGCCCTGGCCGTCGTCGGTATAAATTAAGGTGAGGATGCCCGGGCCGGGTTGCACCCGCAAGGTAATGTGCCGGGCCTGGGCGTGGCGCAGGCCGTTGGCCAGCAGCTCCTGGCTGATGCGGTACACCATCAGCTCGTGGGGCGGGATGAAGCGGCCCAGCGGGGCGTCGCTTTCGAGGCGCACCTCCAGGCTGCCGTCGGTGGGCACGGCCTGTACCAGGGCCCGCAGGGCCTGCGCCAGGCCCAGCTGCTGCAGCGTGGCCGGCTGCAGGTTGCGGGAGATGCGCCGCACCTCGGCCACGGCCTGGTCAATCAGCCGGCTGGCTTCGGGGGCGGGGGTAGTGCCGGGAGCGTACAGGTGCAGCTTGGCCAGGGCCAGAATGGTGCCCACACCGTCGTGCAGCTCCCCGGCAATGCGCTGCCGCTCGTCTTCCTGGGCCACCAGGGCCGCGGCCAGCGCCTGCTGCTGCGCTGCCTCCTGCAGCTGGGCCACTTCCTGCTGCTGCCGAAGCTTGCTGTGCTGGTAGCGCACGGCAAAGCCCACCAGCGCCAACACCAGCAGGAGCAGGGTAGGCGTGGCGAGCAGCAGCGGAAGAAGCGTCGGTTCCTGAAGCACAGCGGGGCGGGAAAGCGAAGCAGATAGAAAGCAAACCGCCAGGAGTGAGCGGACTAAGTAAAGCAAGCAGATTTACGCTGCTGGTTAAGCGAAATTCGGCAGGCAGCGCTATTTAAACGGCCGCCGTATGGCTAGAGCCGCTCTACGATGAGGGTGCAGACTGGGCACCCATACGCCCTGAAGAGTAAAAGCAGCGTCTCCGCACGCTAATCACAACGCAAGAGGCAAAGCCGCCAGACCCTGTATAAATCAGCTGCTTTACTGGCCAGCCGAAGTAGCCGGAAGCGCATCGTGCTGCCCGGGACTGGTGCTACCTGCCGGCTATGCCCTCAGGCCGAAGCTAACGTCCCGGTGCGGTGCAGCGCAGCTTCCGGCTGGGCCCGCAGAAAGGCCATGGTAAGCAAAATGTTGAATACCAGGCCCAAGGCCGCAGGAATGCCAAAGTATATCTTGTTGTAAATGGGCTCCAGCTTAACGAAGCCAATGCTGAAGTACATCACCGAGCCGGCCGAGTAGAGCAGCTGCCCCACGCTGAGCAGAAACAGCGGATTGTGATTGAGCTGCCCCAGGGGAGGCTCCCGGGAGAGCTGCTCCAGGTAAGCCAGGGCGAAGGCCGCCAGCAGCGCACACTGCAGCACGCGGGCATAAGTCACCACAAAGCGCATGTCCAGCCACAGCATGGCGTAGATGCCGAATGCCACCGTGAGCACCGCCGACGCCAGCACCAGGCGCCGCACCAGCCACTGGCGCAGCACCAGGTAGTAAACCCCGCCGAACAAAGCAATTTTGCCGAAGTTGAAGGCCGCCAGCATGGGCCAGTTGGGCAACAGGTTCACCTCGGCAATGCGGGCGCCGATGGAGCAGAGCAGCGAGAAGTACACGTACCAGCTAAGCAGCTTCACAGGGGGCGGAAACTGCCGGCGCCGGCGCCAGACCACGGCCATGGGCACAAGGATGCTTACCTGCATGGCCCAGGCTAGGCCCTCCGACACGGCCATGAGAAAGTTCAGGGTAGGGGTAGACATGGCACGGGAAGCCCTGCGGCGCGGCTAGCTGTTGAGGACGTTGGCAATGCTTACCCAGGGCGGGCAGGCGCAGGAGTCGTCGGCAACTATCCGCTCGCTGCCAATCTGGTCGTTCTGGTCGGCTCCAACTGCCACCGCCAGCAGCTGCCGCCGGTTTTCGCCATCGACGCCATAGTAAAAACGAATGCCCATAGCCCCCGGCTGCTGCAGGAGCTTCAGCAGAATTTCGCGCCCGAAAAAGTGGCCCGTGTTTTCGCCTTTGTGCAGCGAGCGGTATTTGCGAGTCCAGGTCCCGGCTATTTCGGGGTTAATTGGGGAGCCTTCAGTACCATTAAAAGCCATGGTGTGCAGAATAAAAAGGTGGTGAAAAAAATTTGGGCGAAAGATAGATTAAATATGACAAACAGCACTATTCGGCAAGAGCTATTTTCGCAGCAAAGGCAGAACCAGGCAAGGTCAGAACAGCCAGCTGGTTTGGTCGGGCCGGCCGGGGCCCCCGGGCCGCTCGTGGCTGTCCACTTCATTGTCGTCGTCATACTCTTCGTCCAGCTCGTCGTCGGCACCGGCGGCGCTGCTGTCGGCTGCGTCTTCGTCGTCGAGGGTGTCAAAAATGCGGTCCAGGGAGGCTTCGGCGTTGCGCAGCTTGTGGCGGCACAGGCGGATAAGCTCGGCCGAGCGTTCCACGCGTGTGGTGAGGTCGTCCACGTCCACGGTATCGGTTTCGAGGCTGCGTAGAATAACTTCCAGCTCTTCAATGGCTTGGCGGTAAGTAGAGGGCATTGGGAGGGGAATTATGAATTATAAATCATGAATGATGTGGGCTGGGTGTCGGCTGCCTGGCAAGGTCTTTTCAGGGGCGGGGGTGACGGGCTGCGGCTGCCGCCAGGCGCAGCTCGGTGCGGTGAAGCTGCTTTTGCGCTGCCAGCTCCAGCTGGTAGCGGCGGCGCAGCAGGTCTTCACGGCGTCGTTGGTGATGACGGAAAAAGCGGCTTATCAGGTTGCGGCTGCGTTGGCGCAGGCTCCGTTGCTCGCGGCCCAGGGCGCGGCGGGCGGCGGCGGGCAGCAGGTGGCGAAACCGACCCAGCTGCTGGTCCAGCTGCCGCAGCTGCTCCCGCGGGGCCTGGGCGGCCAGGCGGGCCCGCTGGTGCAGGGCCGTCCGGGCCGTGGCCACCTGGCGCTGCGCGGCCTGCCGCCCCCGGCCGGCCAGCTGGTCGAGACGGGCGTGGCGCTGGCTGAGCTGCCGCCGGGCCAGGGCCACAATCTGCTCGCCGTAGCCCAGCAGGGCCGCTTCCAGCCGGGCCAGGCGCTCGACCAGAAAGGCGGCAGCGGCAGTGGGCGTTTTCAGGGCGCGGTGGGCCGTGAGGTCGACTACCGCTTCGTCGCGCTCGTGGCCGATGCCGGTGAGCACGGGCAGGGGAAAGGCCCCCACGGCCGCGGCCAGGCCGTAGTCGTCGAATGCCAAGAGGTCGGTCTTGCTGCCCCCGCCCCGGATTATGAGCACGGCATCGAACTGGCTGCGCCGGGCCCGCACCCCATCCAGCGCCGCCCGGATGCTGGCCGGGGCCTCGTCGCCCTGCATGGTAGCCGGAAATAAGGAGAGGGCGAAGTCGTACGGCGCCTCGCGTAGCTGCTGCACAAAGTCCTGAAAGCCAGCCGCCGTAGGGGAGGAAATAACCGCAAGGCGCTGCGGCGCCAGCGCCAGGGGCAGCCGCTTCTGCCGCTCGAGCAGGTCTTTTTCTTCGAGGCGGCGCAGGGTGAGCAGGCGCTGGCGGGCCAGCTCGCCCACGGTGAAGCTGGGGTCGATGGCCAGCACGTCGAGGCTGAAGCCGTACTGCTCGTGAAAGCGCACCTGCACCTGCAGCAGCAGCTTCAGGCCGGCCCGCAGGGTTTGGCCGGTGTGCTGCTCGAATGCCGGGGCCAGCTGCTGGTAGCGCTGGCTCCAGAGCGTGGCCCGGGCCTGGGCCCGCACGGGGGTACCCCGGCTATCGATGGTTTGCTCCGCCAGCGTGAGGTAGCAGTGGGCGCTGGCCATGCGCGGCACGGTAAGCTCGGCCACTTCTGCCACTACCCAATAAGCATCAGCCAGCTGCCGGTGCAGCACCTGGCGCACCTGGGCCAGCAGGGTGGCCAGGCCCATGGGCGGTGGGGGCGGCGCAGGCACAAATTCAGGTCGGCGGTTGTACAGCGGCATAAGCTGCAAGTTAGTGAGGAGGTGATTTGGTGATGAAGTGATGAAGTGAGAAAGTAAACAGAACGTCATGCTGAGCGAAGGCGCAGCCGTAGGCTAAGCATCTTGCCCGCGGCAGTAATTCCAAAAAGGGTTTACTCTCGTGGTAGAGATGTTTCGACTCCGCTTCGCTCCGCTCAACATGACGTGCTTTTTACTCCACCACCCCTTCACTTCATCACCCCACCACTTCATTACCCCATCACCAAAATCAGCATGGATATCGCTGGCGGCTGTGCAACCCTTAAACCGGCGTCTGGTCTTTCGCGCCAAGCGTTGGCGGCGGGGAATTACCCTGGCTTTACCTGACGTATCTTTCGCTCGAATTCCCTAACTCTCACCCTTTTTTCAATGACAACTGCTACTCGCTTGCGCCGGTTCGCCAATCTGGCGGTACTGGCTGGCTTTGCCGCCAGCACAATGCCGGTGCTTGCCACGCCTCCCACCACCCCGCCCACCGACCCGCCGGTAAAAGGTGTGGGCATCAACGTGGCTAATATCGACCCCACGGTGAGCCCTTGCGACAACTTCTTCCAGTATGCTTCGGGCAACTGGATGAAAAACAACCCCATTCCGGCTTCGGAAGTGCGCTGGGGCTCCTTTAATGAGCTGGCCGACCGCAACAACGCCATGCTGAAGGCCATTGTGAACGATGCAGCCCGCGACGCGGCCAAAGCGCCCAAAGGCTCCAATGCCCAGAAAGTAGGCGACTACTACGCATCGGCCATGGACTCGGCTGCCATTGAAGCCGCCGGCCTGAAATACCTCAAGCCCTACCTCGACCGCATTGCCGGCATCAAGGACCTGGCCGGGATGCAGAAGTTTATGGCCGACCCGAAAGCCCACGCCGGCAGTGCCTGGTTTGGCGCAGGCGTGGGGCAGGACGATAAAAACAGCACCCAGTACGCGGTGTTTGTAAGCCAGGGTGGCCTGACCATGCCCGACCGTGACTATTACCTGAAGGAGGATGCGCGGTCCAAGGCTATTCAGACGGCTTACCAGAACTACCTGGTAAACACCTTCAAGCTGCTCGGCGACGACGAGGCCACGGCCAAAGCCAACGCCGCTACTGTGACGCGCATTGAGACGCGCCTGGCCAAGGCCAGCAAAGGCCGCGTGGAGCTGCGCGACCCCTACGCCAACTACAACAAGATGACCGTAGCGGAAGCCAGTAAGCAATACCCCAACCTGAACCTTCCCCTGCTGCTGAAAGACAGCGGCCTGGGCGCGGCCAAGGATATTATCGTGGGCCAGCCGGCATTCCTGAAGGAAGTCGACACCATGTTTAAGGAGGAGCCGCTGGCCGACCAGAAAACCTATATGCGCTGGCACCTGGTGAGCAGCGTAACGGCCGGCCTGCCCAAGGCCTTCGGCGACGAGTCGTTCCGCTACGCACAGGTGCTGACCGGCGCCAAAAAGCAGCAGCCCCGCTGGAAGCGCATGCTAAGCGCTACCGACCGTTCCCTGGGCGAAGCTTTCGGCCAGATGTACGTGGACAAAGCCTTCAGCCCCGCCGCCAAGCAGCGGGCCAAGGACATGATTGAAAACCTGCGCGTGGCTTATGCCGAGCGCATCAAGTCCACGGAGTGGATGAGCGAAGCCACCAAAACCCAGGCCCTGAAAAAGCTCAATGCCTTCGTGGTGAAAATCGGCTACCCCGATAAGTGGAAAGACTATTCCAGCCTCAACATCAACCGCGAAAGCTACCTGCAGAACATGCTGGCCACCCGCGAGTTCGCCAACATGGACCAGCTGAAGAAGTATGGCAAGCCCGTCGACCGCAAGGAGTGGGGCATGACGCCGCCCACGGTGAACGCCTACTACAACCCGAGCATGAACGAGATTGTGTTCCCGGCCGGCATCCTGCAGTCGCCCTTCTACGACCCCAAGGCCGATGACGCAGTAAACTACGGTGGCATCGGGGCCGTGATTGGCCACGAGATGACGCACGGCTTCGACGACCAGGGCCGGCAGTACGACGCCGAGGGCAACCTGAAAGACTGGTGGACCAAGGAAGACGGCGAGAAGTTCAACGCCCGTGCGGCCGTGGTAGGCAAGCAGTTCAGCGCGTTCTCGCCCCTGGACTCGGTGTTCGTAAACGGCGACCTGACCATGGGGGAAAACCTGGCCGACCTCGGCGGGCTGACCATCTCCTACCAGGCGTTCCAGAAAACCAAGCAGGCCAAGGAAGGCAAGAAAATCGATGGCTTCACGCCCGAGCAGCGCTTCTTCCTGGCTTATGCCCAAATCTGGCGCACCAACGCCCGTCCCGAGTACCTGCGTCAGCAGGTGCAGACCGACCCGCACTCGCCCGCTCAGTTCCGCACCAACGGCCCGCTGATGAACATGCCCGAGTTCTTCCAGGCCTTCGGCTGCAAGGATGGCCAGAAAATGGTGCGCCCCACGGCGGAGCGCGCTAAAATCTGGTAGTCGGCCAGCTTAATGATTGAAAAAGCCCGTCCCTATGCAGGGGCGGGCTTTTTTTTGACATTCTCTCGACGTCATACGGTGCTTGGGAGGCCACGATGGGTGTCATTGTGAGCACCAGGCACCAAAATCTACTTCACCACTTCCACTTTCAATGTAATATCCTTCAGCGGCCACTTGTAAGGGTCGACGGGCTCCTGGGAGATGCGCTCGGCTACGTCCAGGCCTTCGATGATTTCGCCAAACACGGTGTACTGGCCATCCAGGGAAGGCGTGCCGCCGATGTCGGCGTAGGCTTTGAGCTGGGCGGGGCTGAGCTTGCGGCCAGCCATGGCTTTGGACTGGTCGGGCGTAAGCTTCTCGCCAATGACGAAGTAGAAGTCGGTATTGGACGAGAGGCGGCCGGGGTTTTGCTCGTCGTCGTAGCGGGCCATGCCCAGGGCGCCTTTCTTGTGGAAGTGCTCGGGCCGGAACTCCGGGGGCAGGCGGTAGCGGCGCAGGCGAATGGTGCGGGCGTTGCTGGTCTGGCCGCCCTGAATGGCAAACCCTTTCACCACGCGGTTGAACATGGTTTCGTCGAACACCCCTTTGCGGGCCAGCAGCAGGAAGTTGGCCTTGTGAATGGGCGTGTCGTCGTAGAGCTTCACGCGGATGTTGCCCAGACGGGTGCGTACCAGCACTTCGGAGCCGGGATGCTGGCGTCCGTATTCCAGCAGCTGGGCCGGGGCAGTGCTGTCGGTAAGGGTGGCCAGGTCGGGGCCGGGTATCACCGGAGCGGCTGGCTTGGCCGGCGCCTGGGCCGGCTCGGTTTGCGGCTGGCAGCTGCTGGCCGCGCACAGGCTCACAGCGCACAGAAGGGCAAGGATAAAACGCATAAGGCAGATAGAAAAAAGGCCATTGCGCAGGAGCAAAGCCGGCTGCAAACTTACGGGGAGGGGCTGCTAATGGCCAGGGTGGCTACCATGGCGGGTTAGCTCCGTGGCCCGGGCATTATACGAAACAGCCCCTTGGGGCGGCCCGGGTAGCACACCGGCGCCGCCCCAAGGGGCTGTTTCTGCAAGGGTAGCCAGGCTTACCAGCCCGAGGGGCTTTCTTCCTGCTTGGCTTTCTTCTTGATTTTCTCGCTGCCGTCCTTGCCTTTGGTTTTCACTTTCACCTTGTCGACAGCCGGGGCATCCGGGGCTGAGGCTTCGGATGCCGGGGCGGGCGCCGCTTCCGGCTCCGGCTCGGGGGCATGCACGGGCGCCATTTCCTTGGCCGGCTTGATTTCGTCGGCAGCTTCCGCCTTCTTGGTTTTCTGCTGGGCCAGCAGCAGCTGGTCCTGGGCCAGGGTGTTTTTCTTCCAGGCGGCCAGCTCAATGGCCAGCTTTTCCTTTTCTTCCTTGGTGGCTTTGGTGGGGCGCATCATGGCGTTGAGGTCGGGCTTGCCGGCTTCTTGCCAGGCCGTAAGCCACAGCGACGACACCAGGGTGGGGGCGCCTTTGAGGCGGTAGTTTACCATGCCGCCCACGGCCTTCTCGTAGGCATCGGCAAAGGCATCGGAGTAGCGGCGCTGGGTTTTGCCGTAGCGGTGCGAGAAGGTGTAGCGCACCGTAGGGGGCATGGTCTTCTCAATCTTGCTGGCCCGGTCGAAGGTTTCGCCCAGGAAGCCATAGCTCTGCTGAATCACCAGCCAGATGGCGTTGAGCGGGTCTTTGATGTAGGAGGCCGACGGCTTGTCGTCCAGCAGCTTGTAGTCGAGAATGAAGCGTTCGGGCAGCTGGCTTTCCCAGAGTGAGTGCAGGCCTTTCTGGTCGGTAAGCTGGCCGTCGTAGTTGACGGTGGTGTGCAGGGGCACGAAGGCATCGCCCACGTAGTGGCCCAGCTCGGCCGAGTACTTCACGATGGCCAGCGTGTCGCCGTCGCGGAAGGCTTTCACGAGGTTGTCTTTGGTTTCCAGCACCACCCACGGCACAGTGCCGTACTTTTTCAGGGTGTCGGCGCTGTATTTCTCCACGGCTTTGTCGTACTCCTTGGGCACCTTGGCGAAGGGGTTGTCTTCGGAGTAGTGGTCCATGTCGATAAAGTGCCGCGGGCCTTCGGTGGGGTCGCTGTTGCGGCGCTCGTCCGGCGCGGTGCTTTGGCGCACTATCTCGTTGAGATGCCGGTAGTAAAAAGGCTGCATGGACGAAGGCAGCTCGTACACGGCAATCTGGTTGATGATGCGGTGACCAAAGAAGCCCCAGGCACTGGCTTGCCCGCTGCTGAGCAGGGCCACGAGAAGGGGAAGAATAACTTTTTTCATAAAAATGAGCAAGGGCGGGAATATGCCACAGGCGAAGTTAGTAAATCTCGGGCAGGGGCTAAGCTCTTTGCCGCGAACGTATAGGCTGTTTGAGGGGTTCAATGCAGGCAGCCCTGCCCGCCTTTCCCCGGGCTACTGCCTAATTTCGTTGCTTTATTGGATTTAATAATGCCTGCCATGCGCTTGGGTGTAATTAGTGTTTTATCGCTGTTTCTGCTAATCCTGACGGCCACCGTTCCGCCCGTTGTGCCGACGGGCGTGTACCGTACGGCCGCGCAGTACCGCCGCCAGCAGCCGGCCCCGGCCTGCAGCGATGTGCGCCTTTCCGACAAGCGGGGCAGCCTCGTAGTGACGCAGCAGCGCGGCCCGGCCCGGCTGAAAACCCTGGTTCCTCTCGACAGCGTGTGGGGCTATGTAAATGGCAACGGCCGCAGCTACCGCCTGTACCGGGGCGAGGAGTTTCAGATTCAGCAGGCCGATACCCTCAGCATCTATTCCTTTCAGCACCTGAGCCACGGGCCGTACCAGCCTTCGACAGGGAGCTACTTCTTCAGCCGGGGCCTGAACGGGATGATTTTCCCCTTAACCCAGAAAAACCTGCGCCTGGCTTACGAGGCCAGCAACCCGGCCTTTGTAGAGGCCATCAAAGACCTGGGCTTTACCCAAAGTCTGAGCGACTACGACGTGGCCGCTGGCAGCTTCCGGGTGGTGAAGCTTTACCGCTCTACGCTAGGGAAGTAAGGAGGGCAGCTGGAGCGGCCGAGTAGCGCGGAATTCCATTCCGCAACGTGCCTGTGGCCGGGACGCGGAATGGAGTTCCGCGCTACTGGGGTAGCAGCGGGCCCTGCTCAGGCACCAGCCATGGCGCGCCGGCGCTCCAGCAGCTCGGCCAGCTTTTCGTAGATAAAGTTGGCGGCCTGGGCCCGCAGCTGGTCGGCGTCGCCCTCGAACTGGTGGCGGTACTCGTGGGCGTGGTCGTCGAGCAGAATGGTGACGAAGACCGTGCCGACGGGCTTGTCGGGCGTTTCGGAGGCACCCGGGCCGCAGAGGCCGGTGACGGCCACGCACACGTCGGCGGCGGGCAGGTGGCGGTGCAGGCCCAGCGCCATCTCGTTGGTAGTCTGCTGGCTTTCGGCGGAATACGTTGCCAGGGTTTCCTTTTTCACGCTCAGCAGCTTGTGCTTGGCTTCGGCGTGGTAAGTGACAATGGAGCCCAGCAGCACGTTGCTGATGCCGGTGGCCGGCGCCAGCTGGGCGGCCACCAGGCCACAGGTGCAGCTTTCGGCCAGGGCCAGGGTGAGCTTGTGCTGCAAAAACTGCTTAACGAGGCCGTCGAGGTCGGGTGCTTTGGCTTTCATGCGGTAAAAACAATAGCCTGTCGATACGCCGGGAAGGGTTGCTGAGGTTGCGGACGAGCTTACTATTTGGAAGTGATGAGGTGATGAAGTAATAGTGAGAAGGTGATGGCGCGGGCTCTGCCCCGTGTCTACTATTCGCGGGCCTCTGGCCCGCACCCGTAAGAACAAGCCCATTGAACAACTCCACCGGAGCAGGACCGCGCCGGCCAGAGGCCGGCAAATAGTTGACACGGGGCAGAGCCCCGCGCCATCCCTTCATCACTTCATCACCCCATCACCTCATCACTTCATCACGTACTTCCGCCAGTGCCACAGGGGCCAGGCACCTACTACCAGCAGGGCGGCGATGAGGGCGTGGCGGCTGTCTTCAATTACATTAAGAACCAGAAAGCCCACCGAGAGCAGCACCAGCAGGCCGGTGCTCCAGGGGTGCAGCCAGGCGCGGTAGGCATCAGGTGCGGGCGGGCCCTGGCGGCGCAGCTTGAGTAGGGCGGCAAAGCCCACCACGTAGTAGCCCACAAACAGAATGCTGGTAATGGCTTCGAGTGAGGCCACCGTGCCGCTCAGGGCCAGCGCCAGGGTGAGCGCCACGGCCAGCAGCAGGGCCGGGCGGGGCGTGCCGCCGGCATGCACGCGGGCCAGCGTGGCCGGCAGGTGGCCGGCCCGGCCCAGGGCAAACAGCACGCGCGTAGCCATCAGCAGCACCGAGTTGAGCACGCCCAGTAGGGCCGCTACGCCCAGGGCCAGCACCAGCCGCCGGCCGATAGGGCCAAGCACATCAGCCGCCAGCTCGGCCAGGGGCAGGGTGGAGGCCGTGAAGCGCGGCCAGGGCAGGGCCCGCAGCAGGGCGGCATTCAACAGAAAGTACAGGGCCAGGATGATGAGCACGCCCAGCAGCAGGGCCCGGGCCAGGGTACGGCCGGGCTGTGGTGTTTCCTCGGCGAAGTAGATGGGGCCGTACCAGCCGTCGTAGGCGAATACAACCACTTGCAGGGCGGCTACCACGCTCAGGGCCGGGCCGGCTTTGCTGACCGGGGGCGCCCAGGCCGGGGCGGCGGGCAGGCTGGCACTGGCCCCCACAATGGCCAGCAACGCCAGAATAAGCAGGGCGGCCGTCACTTCCTGGGCGCGGCCGGCCTGCCGGGGGCCGCGCCATTGCAAGGCCCCGAGCAGCAGCACGGTGGCCGCCGCCAGGGCCCTTGGGTGTTGCGACAGGGGCGGGGGCAGCAGCTGGGCCAGGTAGTCGCCGAGCAGCAAGGCCACCAGGGCGCCGGCCACGCAGGAGCTGGTCCAGTCGGCCCAGGCCACGGCCACGGCGGGAAACTCCCCGAAGGCGGCTTCGGCGTAGCCGTACCAGCCGCCGGCCTGGGGCAGGCGGCCGGCCAGCTCGGCCAGGGTGTTGGCGGCCAGCAGGGTGTAGAGGCCGCCGATGACCCAGAATACCAGCAGCAGCTGGGGCGAGCCCAGGGCCCGGGCCAGGTCGCCGGGGGCGGTGAGCACGCTGGTGCCGGCCGTGCCGCCCACGGCTACTGCCAGGGCAAAGCCCAGGTGCAGCAGGCGGCGCAGGGCGGGAGGGGAGGAGGGGGCCGGCATGAGGGTGGACATAAACAGCTAGGGACAGGGCTAAGAAAGGAATCAACCTTTGTACCTCCATAATCCAATGGTAGCACTGGCAGCAACCAGGCTTGATAGCACATTGGAGGGAGCTTATTAACCCCCACTGGCCCTAGGGGCTGGTAAAGGTTTGATTACCTGGTAAAGTACAAAAGTGGGCCAGGCATTTGGCCGCTTGCACGGTGCTTTGGTATGGGCACTTGGGTTGCAAAATACCCGAAAGTAGGTATTGTGACCGGGTAGCAGGGAGAGAGACCTTTGTTGGATTTTATTCCCCCATTTTTTTTACGTTCATATGAACAATTCTATTCCCGTTTTGTCGGCGCTAGGCAGGCTGACCCGTTGGGCGCTGCTGTTAGTGGTAGCCTGGGCCTTGGCCACTCCAGCCTGGGCCGGTTCCGGACCAGGTGGCACGGGTGCTACGCCTTCCCTTGCCGAAGCCCTGAACCCTGACGGCACGCTGCTTTCGGGCCTTAGCGGCACCTTCAACCCCAGCGGCTTCCGCATGCGCACCGGCCCGGATGGGCGGCCCGTATTCAAAGCCGCCGGCATTACGGGTGCGGGCGACGAAAAGTGGCAGGACGGCTTTGGCCTGCCCGGCGTGAATGGCACCGTAAACGCCGTTGCGACCAACGGCACGGAAGTTTACGTGGGCGGCAACTTCAGCATTACCGCGGCGGGTACCGTAGTAGCCCGCTACATTGCCAAGTGGGACGGCACGGCCTGGAGCAGCCTGGGCACGGGCACCAGCGGCAACGTACAAGCCCTGGCCCTCAGCGGCTCGACCCTGTACGTGGGCGGCAGCTTCTCGCAGGCCGGTGGCATCACCGTGAATAGCCTTGCGCGCTGGAACGGCACGGCCTGGAGCAGCATGGGCGGCGCCAACGGCACGGTGTACGCCCTGGCGGTATCAGGAACCGACCTGTACGCGGCTGGCGCCTTCACTGCCATTGGGAGCGTGGGTGCCAGCCGGGTAGCCCGCTGGAACGGCAGCGCCTGGAGTGCTTTGGGCACGGGCGTGAACGATGAAGTAAGAGCCCTGGCCGTTTCCGGCTCGGTAGTCTATGCTGGTGGCAGCTTCAGCACCGCGGGCGGTGCAAGCGCCAGCCGGGTAGCCCGCTGGAGCGGCACGGCCTGGAGCAGCATGGGGGCCGGGGTAAACGGCACGGTGTACGCCCTGGCCATCTCGGGTACCTCGGTTTATGCCGGCGGTACTTTCTCCACGGCCGGTGCCGTAACGGCCAGCAATATTGCCCGCTGGACGGGCGGAACCACCTGGACTGCACTGGGTGCCGGCGTCAATAGCTACGTATATTCCCTTACGATAATCGGTGCCGACCTCTACGTAGGCGGCAGCTTTTACCAGGCGGGCGGCTTGTCGGCCAGCTACATAGCGCGCTGGAGCGGCACGGCCTGGGCCACGGTAGGCAACAGCGTAAACGGTACCGTGTACGGGCTGACTGCCGTGGGTACGGAGCTGTATGCCGGGGGCTCTTTCACTGCCGCGGGCGGGGTAGGGGCCAGCCGGGTAGCAAAATGGAACGGAGCAGCCTGGAGCCGCTTTGGCGCCGGTTTTACCTCTGATATTTACGCCATTGCTGTGCACGGCCCCGATGTATACGTGGGGGGCGACTTTACCACTGCCGGCAGTGTAGCCGCCAGCCGGGTAGCCCGCTGGAATGGCAGCAGCTGGAGCAGCCTGGGCACGGGCATCAACGGCACCGTATTCGCGCTGGCGGTGGATAGCAACGGCTCGCTGTACGCGGGTGGCGACTTCACCCAGGCCGGTGGCCTGGCCGCGGGAAACATTGCCAAGTGGAACGGCAACGCCTGGAGCGCGGTAGGCAGTGGCACCAACTTTAGCGTGCGGGCCTTGCTTGCCCAAGGCCTGGAGGTATATGCGGGCGGCCAGTTCAACCAGGCCGGCGGCGTAAACACGGGGCCCCTGGCCAAATGGAACGGCAACGCCTGGAGCGGGGTTGGCGGCAGCCTGAGTGGCAGCGTGTTTGCCCTGGCATTGTCGGGCAGCAACCTATACGCTGGCGGCATGTTCTCGCTAGCCGGCGGCAGCAGCACTGTTCAGGTGGCCCGGTGGAACGGCAGCGCCTGGGCTGCACTGGGCAACACCCTGAATGGTACCGCTTATGCCCTGGCGGTGGCAGCAAATGGCACCGTGTACGCCGGCGGTGACCTAGGCATCAACAGTAGCTACGTCCGCAACCTGGCTAAATGGAATGGAACTGCCTGGACTGCCGTGGGCAACGCCTGGAGCCAGCTGTCGATGACCGGCACCACCGGTATGGTATACTCCCTGGCCATCGTGGGCCCGGCCCTGTATATCGGGGGCATGTTTACCGCGGCCGGCGGGAGCGGTGCTCCGGCCGACTACATTGCCAAGTGGGATGGTACGAGCTGGAGCAGCCTGGGTACGGGCCTGAACAGCACCGTAACGGCGCTGGCCGGCTCGGGTGGTAATGTGCTGCACGCAGGCGGCAGCTTCACCACGGTAGGCGATGGCAGCAAGGTAACGGCCTACTACGGGGAATACGATGCTACTTCGCCGGCCCTGACCGGCATCAACCCCATGAGCGGCCCGGTGGGCCAGACGGTAACTATTTCCGGCTGGGACCTGACCGGCGCCACGGCGGTTTCCTTTAATGGCACCAACGCCCCCGGCTTCACGGTAAGTGGCGATGGGCATACCATTACGGTGAATGTGCCGACTGGCGCCACCAATGGACCGATTAGCATTACCCTGCCCGGTGGTACGTTGACTTCCAGCGGCAATTTTATTCTGATGAGCACGGGTACGCCGACAACCTTCCAGTTTGCAGGCCCCAATCCATTTGTCCAGTCAACGGGCTATGCCCGGGCCTACCAGGTGCCGGCGGGCGTAACCCAGCTGCAGGTAGTAGCCCAGGGCGCAACCGGCGGATTTGACAAAAAAGGCGGGCGTGTCGAAGCCCGTATCGCGGTAGTGCCAGGAGAATACCTCACCGTAGTAGTGGGCGGCCGCGGTACTATTGCCGACTATATGACGCCCAACTATGCGGGCCCGGGTGGGTTCAATGGGGGCGGCGCGGGCGGCAGCGCCAGCTCGTCCAGCGGGTATGGAGGACAGGGGGGCGGAGGTGCCACCGACATCCGCCGCATTAGCGGAGCCAGCAGCTTCGACCCGCTTGCCGGAAGCTCCCTCTCCAGCACCATCAACAACCGACTGGTGATTGCCGGGGGCGCTGCTGTAGGCGCCGACGCAGGCACATCTACAGGTAGCCCCTGGGATGGCGGAGCCGGTACCACCAGCAGTGGCGGGAGCGGCGGCGCAAACGGTTCCTACAGTGGCTATGCGGGAAGCCTGGGTGAAGGCGGCAGCGGGGGAAATGGTACTTACATTGGTTCTCCCGGTGGAGGGGGCGGCTATTATGGAGGGGGCGGTGCAGCTTCCTCTTCCGGTTATAACAATTATAACGCCGGGGGGGGCTCCAGCTATGCCATGCCCACTGCGCTGGTGGCAGGCACCGTGCCGGTTTACTCGCTGCCTGCTTCCGCAGTAGATGCCTTCCTCACAGTAACGCCTTATTATAACCTGCCCGCCATTGCTTCCTTCACGCCCAGCAGCGGCGGCGCCAGTACCAGCGTCACCATCACCGGGAGCTACTTCTCAGGAGCTACCAGCGTGGCCTTCAACGGCACCAACGCGCCGGGCTTCACGGTGAACGGTGCTGGCACTCAAATTACCGTGACAGTGCCCGCAGGCGCTACCACGGGTCCTATTAGCGTAACCACGGCCAGCGGCACTACTACCAGCAGCACCAGCTTCACGGTAGGGGCTGTGCTGGCTATTAGCAGCTTCACCCCGGCCTCGGGCCCGGTGGGCACCAGCGTGACCATCACCGGCTCGGAGTTCACGGGCGCTACGGCGGTGGCCTTTAATGGCACCGCCGCCAGCTTCACGGTGAACTCGGCTACGCAGATTACGGCAACTGTGGCAGCCGGCACGACCAGTGGTACCATCAGGGTAACCACGCCCGGTGGCACGGCCACCAGCACGGGCAGCTTCACGGTAATTCCGGCGCCGGCCATTGCGAGCTTCACGCCCGCTTCGGGGCCGGTGGGCACCAGCGTCACCATCACCGGCACGAGCTTCAGCGGCGCCACCGCAGTAGCCTTCAATGGCACGGCGGCCAGCTCCTTCACCGTGAATTCGGCGACGTCTATCACCGCTACTTTAGCGGCCGGAACTACTACCGGTGCTATCAGCGTAACCACACCGGGCGGCACGGCTACTTCGACCAGCAGCTTCACCGTTATTCCGGCTCCGGTCATTGCCTCGTTCTCACCCGGCAGCGGACCGGTGGGGCAGAACGTGGTGCTTAGCGGCAGCAACTTCAGCGGCGCCACGGCCGTGACGTTCAACGGTACCAACGCCCCGGCTTTCACGGTGAGCTCGGCCACCAGCATCACGGTGAGCGTGCCCAGTGGCGCTACGTCGGGCCCCATCAGCGTGACCACGCCCGGCGGCACGGCCACGAGCAGCACCAGCTTCACGGTTAACCCCAACCCGGTGGTGTACTCGTTCTCGCCGGCCTCGGGTCCGGTGGGTACTTCGGTGGTCATCACCGGCGACCATTTCCTGGGCGTGCAGTTCGTGACCTTCAACACGGGCTCGAGCATGGCCAGCTTCGTGGTGAACTCGGCTACGCAGATTACGGCCACGGTGCCGGCCGGCGCTACTACCGGTCCCATTGGCGTAAACACGGGCGGCAGCACGGCCTTCAGCGCTACTGCCTTCACGGTTACCACGCTGCCGTTGATTAGCAGCTTTGCTCCCACCAGCGGCCCGGTGGGCACGGTAGTTACGATTAATGGCAACAGCCTCACGGGTGCTTCGGCGGTGCGCTTCAATGGCACAGCCGCTGCTTCGTTCACGGTGAACTCGGCTACGCAGATTACGGCCACGGTAGCAGCCGGTACAACTACGGGGACCATCAGCGTGACTACGCCCAGCGGCACGGCAACCAGTACCGGCAGCTTCACGGTAACTGTTCCGGCCCCGACCATTGCCTCGTTTACTCCGGCTTCAGGTCCGGTAGGCACCAGCGTGAACATTTCGGGTTCGAACTTCAGCGGCGCCACGGCCGTGCGCTTCAACGGCACGGCCGCCAGCAGCTTCGCTGTGAACTCGGCTATCAGCATCACCGCCGTGGTTCCCGCCGGGGCCGGCTCGGGTACGCTGAGCGTAACGACCGCAGGTGGTACGGCCACCAGCACCGCCAGCTTCACGGTAACCGTTCCCGACCTGACGGTGAGCACGGCCCAGGCCATCAGCGGCACCTACAACAACGTGACCATCACCGGCACGGGCACCGCCACCCTGGGCGGCCCCCTACGCGTGAACGGCACCCTCACGGTACAAGGCGGCGGCCAGCTGCTCACCGCCTGTGAGCGCCTGACCGGTGCCGGCAGCTTCGTGCTGCAGGCCGGCGCCACGCTGGGCATCTGCAACGTGAACGGCATCAGCCTCAGCGACACCACCGGTGCCGTGCAGGTGAGCGGCATGCGCAGCTACTCCAACGACGCCCTCTACCTCTACAACGGCACCGTGGCCCAGGCAACCGGCCCCGGCCTGCCCGCCCAGGTGCGCGAGCTGATTGTGTCGACCACCGGCGGCAACCTGACGCTGACCAACAGCCTGGCCATTGCCCAGGTGCTGCGCATCACCACGCCCGACTTCAATTACGGCAACCTCGACCTGGGCGGGCGCACGCTCACGCTGCGCTCAAGTGCCGCCGGCACGGCCCTGATTCACAACGACGGCAACGGCTCGGTGCTGGCCAATACCGGCACCTGCCGCATGGAGCGCTACATAACCCCCAGCCTCAACCCCGGTGCCGGCTACCGCCACTTCAGCTCGCCCATTCCCGACATGACCATCGGGCAGCTGGCCACCACCGGCTTCACGCCCGTGCTCAACCAGGCCTACAACACCTCGGCTACACCCACCAGCGTGACGCCCTTCCCCAATGTGTTTGGCTACGACCAGACCCGCCTGAGCACGGCCACCAACAACCTCGACGCTTTCTCCAAAGGCTGGGTAGTGCCCACGGCCAGCACGCCGATGGCGCCGGCTCACGGCTACACGGTGCACGTGCCGGCCTCGGCAGTGCTCACCTTCACGGGCTCGTCGTTCAACCAGGGCCAGCCCGGGCGCTTCATCAGCCCGGGCCGCGGCCCGCAGGCCGACGCCGGCTGGGTGCTGGTGGGCAACCCCTATCCCTCGCCCTTCGACCTGAGCGTGCCAGGCGCCCAGGCGCGTATCAACCTGGACGCGGCCAACTACGTGTTTGAAAGCACCAGCACCTACGGCGGTCAGTACCGGGCCTTTGTAAACGGCATTGGCAGCGGTAGCCCCCTGCTGGCTGCCGGCCAGGGCTTCTTCGTGCGCATGAGCGTAGCCGGCCAGAACTCGGCCCTGAGCTTTGCCCGCGGCGGCCGCCTCACCAGCTTTGCCAGCCAGGTGCCCTTCCGCCGCGGCACGGCCGATACCCGCCCGCAGGTGGCGCTGCGCCTGCAGGCCGCCGGCCTGAGCGATGTGGCCCACGTGTACGCCGAAGCCGGTGCTACACCCCAGGTGGATGCCGCTTTCGACGCCGTGAAAATGGCCAACCCCTCGGGCCTGAACCTGGCCACGCTGAGCGGAACGGAGCAGCTGGCCATCGACGGCCGCCCGGCCCTGACGGCGGGCACGGTGCTGCCGCTGACGGTGCAGGTGCCTTCGGCCGGAGCCGCCAGCTTCACAGCTGTGCTGAGCAACCTGCCGGCTGGCCTCACGGCTTACTTGCACGATGCGGCCACCGGCACCCGCCAGGACCTGGGCCTGCAGCCGGCCTACAGCTTCACGGCTGGCCAGGCCGGTACGATGAGCGGCCGGTTTGCCCTGGTGTTTGGCCCGGCCAACGGCCTGCTGGGCACGGCTTCGGCCCAGGCCGCCGCGCTGGCGCTCTACCCCAACCCGGCTCGCAGCCAGGCCACGCTCACGCTGCTGGCCCAGCCCGCCGCACGAGTAGTACGCCTGCACGATGCCCTGGGCCGCGCCGTGCGTGAGCAGCTGCTGCCGGCCGGCGCCCACACCGCTGTGCTCGACCTGGGCGGCCTGTCCACGGGCCTCTACACCGTGCGCTGCGGTGCCGCTACGGCCAAGCTGGTGGTGGAGTAAGCCACGTGCTTTCGCCCAAAAAAAGAGCCCCGGCACATCGCCGGGGCTCTTTTTTGGCCCCTGATGCAAGCACCAAGGCCCGAAAGCGGCAGCTCGGACGCGGCTTTCTGTGGGCCTGCTACGGGCAGCAAGCCGCCTGCGGCCGGGGCCAACAGCTGGTTACGCAATCGGTTTCGGTAAGCTAAGGCGTTGCTAGTGGGCAGCTGCAGGAGCTGCTGCGGTAACTAGCTGAATTTTATTTAAAAAGACAGGGGCGTAAATAGAGAAAGTCCCAGCAAAAAAGGCAGACAATTTACCGCAATCGATTGCGGTGACGTTTTCCTTACTTTTTGGATAACAAGTAAATAACTTCTAGATTTCGCCCCCTCAACACAATCAACCCGCCGCTGGAGCGCTGACTTTGGCGGCGGGGAGTATCCACCACTTTCCCATTTTTTACTATGAAGTCATTGTTACAATGGAAGGCCAGGGGACTGGCGTCCCTTACCGCGGTAACCTTGCTGGGGGCCGCCCCCGCGATGGCACAGACCGTAGACGGCACCCGCGATGCTTCGTACCCGGCGGCGCTGGCTCTGCAAACCGTGGAAACGGGCTTTGGCGACAACCAGAGCGAGCTCAACAACATCCACGCCCAGATTGTCGGGTCCGACCTCTACATCTTTATCGGTGGCAACCTGGAGGCCAACGGCAACAAGCTGGAGCTGTTCTTCGACACCCGCAGCGGGGGGCAGAACACCCTGGGCAGCAACTCCGGGTACGCCGCCGTCATGAACGGGCTCACGTTCGACAGTGGCTTTTCGGCGGATTTTGGCCTGACCGTTTACCATAATGGCAGCACCCTGCAGGCCGACTACGTGGTGCTGCCCACGGCCGGGGGCGGCGCCACGGGCGCCGTCGCCAACGGCATGGGCAGTCCGCAAGCCCTGAACTTTAACAGCGTGGTGGCCATGTCGGGCACTGGGGAGGCGGCCATCAACAACGCCAACATGGCCGGGGTAGCCGGGGGCGGCTCGGCGGCCGCCAATGCCATGGCTGCTGCTGCCGTAAGCACGGGTATCGAGCTGCGCATTCCGCTGTCGGCGCTGGGAACTTCCGTCGGCAACGGCGATATCAAAATCAATGTCTTCGTGAATGGTGGCGGGCACGACTACGTGTCGAACCAGGTGCTGGCCGGATTGCCGGCTCCGCAGGGCAACCTCGGCGGCAATGGCAGTGGCGGCTACACGGGCGGCACGGCTGGCATCAACTTCGGCAGCTTCGCCGGCAACCAGTTTGTGACCGTGGCCAACGGCATGGCAGCCATGCAGCCGCAAATCGCGGTGTCGCCCAGCTCGCTGAGCTTCTTCAACGTGGCCGTGACGGGCGGTAGCGCTACCCGCACCGTCAACATTGCCAACAACGGGGCCGCTCCGCTTAACGTGAGCAGCATCGTGTCGAACAACGCCGCCTTCACGGCGTCGGCCAACGCGTTCACGGTGGCGGCCGGGGCCTCTGCCAACGTGACCATCACCTTCGACCCCAGCGCGGCCGGGGCCGCCACGGGTACGCTCACCATCAGCTCCAACGACCCCACCAACCCGACCCTAACGGTAAGCATGAGCGGCACCGGCGTAGCCGACGGGCAGGTGGTGCTCGATGGCATGGTGGACGCCAGCCTCTACGGGGCGCCCAAGGCCGTGCAAACCACGCCCACCGGCTTTGGCGACAACCAAAGCGAGCTGAACGCGGCCTACGTGCGCATGACGGCTACCGACCTGTACCTGACGCTGACCGGCAACCTGGAAGGCAACGGCAACAAGCTGGTGCTCTTCTTCGATGCCGACCCCAACGCCGGGCAAACTTCGTTCTCGGCGAGCAACCCCAGCGTGGACTTTGGCGCCTCCAACAACCTGGCTGGCCTGGCCTTCGACCGCGGCTTCCGGCCGGAGTCCTTCCTGTCGCTGAACCACGGCGGCGGCTCACTGTTTGCCAACTTTGCACCCATGAACGGGGCCGGTGGTAGCGGCACCTACCTGAGCACCAGCGGCAATGCCTTCACCCAGATGCTGGACTTCGGCGGGGGCGCGATGGGGGAGCTTTCGTTTAACAACTCCAACACCGCCGGGGTATCCGACATGGCCGTGGGCAACCCCGCGGCAGTAATGACGGGCGTAGAGCTGCGCATTCCCCTCAGCGCGCTGGGCGCCGGCATCACCGGCACCACGCCCATTCACGTGATGGCCCTCATCACCAACGGTGGCTACGACTACCTGTCTAACCAGACCCTGGGCGGCCTGCCCATGGGCACCGGCAACCTGGGTGCCGACGGCAGCGGCAATGGCGGCGTCTCGCCCCTGACCGTGGACTTGCTCAACTTCCCCGGCAACCAGTTCTTCACCGCCCAGCGCGGCAACCTGACCGTGCCCGACACCCGCGACATCGCCGGGGAGTACAACAACGTGACGGTGACGGCCAGCGGCCAGGCCACCATTAACTCGCCGCTCGACATAACCGGCACCTTCCAGGTGCAGGGCACGGCCGGCTTTGCGCCCCTGCCCGGCGCCAACGTTACCGGCAGCGGTGCCACCGTGGTTAGCGGCCTGGGCATCCTGGCCATTACCTCGCCCCAGGGCATTACGGCCAGCGGGGCCAGCGGCAACGTGCAAACCACAACCCGCAACTTCGGCAGCACGGCCGGCTACGCCTACCTGGGCATCACGCCCCAGGTGACGGGCTCGGGCCTGCCCGCCGTAGTAGGCGGACTGGGCGTCAACAACGCCAGCGGCGTGACCTTGTCGCAGGCCGTATCCGTGGGCCAGGTGGTGCGCCTGCAAAACGGTAACCTCAACACCAACGGCAACATGCTCACCCTGCTCTCGACGCCCAGCGCCTCGGCTCTGATTGACAACACGGGCGGCGTAGTGAACGGCACGGTTACGGTGCAGCGCGCCATCAACCCCAGCCTGAACGCCGGCGCCGGCTACCGCCACTACAGCTCGCCGGTGCAAAGCACCACGTTTGCCGACCTGACCACGGCCGGCTTCTCGCCGGTGCTGAACACGGCCTACAATACGGCCGCTAACCCCGGCGCCATCACGCCCTTCCCCAACGTGTTTGGCTACGACGAAAGCCGCATCAACACCAGCCCGGCTACGGGTATCTCCGACTTCGACAAAGGCTGGTTTGTGCCCACCGGCACCATGGTGCCGGGCCGCGGCTACACCGTTAACATCCCCGCCTCGGCGCTCGTGGATTTTGTGGGTGCCCCCAACAACGGCAACCGCAGCCTGACCCTGACCCGCGTGGGCGGCGCCAACGGCGGCTGGCACCTGGTAGGCAACCCGTACCCCAGCCCCATGGACTGGAGCCAGGTGGCCGCCGCCGACCGCAGCGGCCTCGACAATGCCATGTACGTGTTTGAAAGCAGCAGCCAGTATGGCGGCAGCTACCGCAGCTTCGTGAATGGCATGGGCGGCAGCTCCCGCATTGCCATGGGCCAGGGCTTCTTCGTGCGCGTAAGCAGCGGCCAGCCCAGCGGCACGCTCACCTTCCGCAACAGCCAGCGCCTCACCGACTTCACCCAGCAGGTGCCCTTCCGCCGCGACGCCGTGGACACCCGCGCCATGCTGCAGCTGCAGCTAAGCGGTGCCGGCATCAGCGACGAAGCCATTGTGTACTTCCAGGCCGGCGCCCCCGCCGCAGCCGATGCCCAGTACGATGCCGTGAAGCTCAGCAACCCCCACGGCCTGAACCTGGCCTCGCTGGCCGGTACCGACGCCCTGGCCATCAACGGCCTGCCCCTGCTCACGGGCAGCACCGTGCTGCCCCTGCGCGTGGAGGTGCCCGCCGCCGGCAGCTACACTTTCTCGGCCGCAGCCCTTCGCAACCTGCCCGGCACGGTGTACCTGCTCGACGCCAGCACCGGCCAGCGCATCAACCTGAGCCAGCAGCCCAGCTACACCTTCGCTGCTACCGCGGCGCCGCTCACCGGCCGCTTTGCCCTGGTGTTTGAGCCCGCCGCTGCGCCCCTGGCCAGCAACAGTGCCCTGGAAGCTGCCCGCATCAGCGTGTTCCCTAACCCGGCCCAGGGCAAGTTCACCGTGCTGGTGCCCACCGCCGCCAAGGCCGTCACCGTAACCGTGTTCAACAGCCTGGGCCAGCAGGTGCGCCGCGTCTCCCAGCAGGCCACGGCTGATGCCACTGCCGTAGCATTAGATGCCGCCGGCCTCGCCGCCGGTGTGTACACCCTGCGCGTACAGGCCGGCACGGCCGCCCCGGTTACCAAGCGCGTGGTGCTGGAATAGCCCGCCGCGCTTAAGTGAAAAGGGCCTCCTGCGTCAGCGGGAGGCCCTTTTTCATTTGTCTTTTTAAGCGCTGTGCTCTTTCGGAAAGAAACGCTGAAAGCTGCCTGGCAGGGAGTTGTGCTCCACTCGGCTTAACCGGTAGTCAATCCTTCAGAGTAATGATAAGCCATGTAGATAAAGAGCGTGAAACTGGGGAATAGATGAGTTTACGAAACTCATCTATTTGTTGAGTTTCGTAAACTTTGATTCGTAGACGAGTTTCTTAAACTCGCCGGGTATTGTGGCAGCCTGCTAGCGCCTTGTACTGAGCCGCTGCTGACAGTTTAGGAAATGGAGCCTTTAAGCAGCTTGTCTCCGAAGGTTTCGCACGCTGTTGAGGATGGCATAGCCTCCCACTAGAAACAGAGCACCCCAAGAAAGACTTTCCCCTGGGCTGTAGCGGCCCGGCACTATAAACACCTTCGGATGCGCGTCCAAGTGCTGGAGCTGCATGCGTTGGCCAGCTCGAAGGCGTTGGCAGGTTTCGGGGGCAATCCGGAGCGAATACGACTGGCCGTGGAAGCGGAAGTGCACAAACCGGAAAGCCGGCGAAGCGTTGCAGTCCACTTGTACCACTTCCACGGAAACCAGCTGGCCTGCTTCGGCTACTTTGCGCTCGACGAGCTTGCCAGGCAACACCGCGCAGCAGAGCACGACGAGTAGGAGCCCTCCCATCAAGTTAAATTTGTACATGCAGGGCAGAAACAGGTGTTAAATGCTATTTGGCCGCCAAAGAACCGAACACTTTTGCTGTTCAGCGAAAGTGTCGAAAAGCTGCCTAACGCTTGGTGATTTCCCACTACTTATCCTTTTTTGCGCGAAAAAAAGCAGGCACCAGCGCGTGCTGGTTCGTGAAGGAAATACATTGGTTCGTTGCCACGGCCGGGTATCGCCGGGCCCATTTCTGATAGCGCTTCACGCGGAAGGTCCCGCCGCTTTTGTAGTAGGTTTGGAGCTGCTCGTCGAAGTAGGAGTCCTCCCCCTCGTCTTCCTCGTCCTCTCGGGGCAGTGCCTGCACGTGACGGACGGTGTGCGCAAAGACATACACGGTGTCGCCTTTTACGAATTTGCGGGCGCAATTATCATAGCCTTGTAGCACCAGCAGGGTATCGCGTCGGGTCTGGCCCTTGAGCCGGCGGGTGACGCGCAGCAGCACATCATACCCGCCCAAAAAGCGTTTGCTCATGCCCGGCTCTCCGGGTGGAATAGCCGCGAGGGGTTGCCCGGCAAAGACCTCATCGGATTGGTTGTAGAGTTGCTGCAGCTGCTCTTCGGTCTCAAACCACCGGCACCCACAGGCAAGGCAGAGGGCCGCCAGGCTGAGTAGGCATAGAAGAGGACCAGTGCTGCGGGGCATGGGATGGGTTTAAAGCCTCAAGATAGCGGAAGCAGAGTTGGCTGTTCACTGAAACGGTGGTGCCCTAAACTTAAGCCTGTTTGGTGAAAGGAGGGAAATGTGTATTAGGGCCAAATGGTATACACTCTTTCTGATGAGCTAACCGTTCCGGTCCAAGTATCTTCCTTACGAGCGTCTTCGCTGGGCTCAATAGCATAAATGGCCCGCATCCGACAGCGCATGCTTTTGCCGAATTTCTTTTCCAGGCGGGGGGACAACTGCCACTCAGTCGGGGTGAACGTCACATCCAAGACATAGAAGCCGCCGGGCTCCACGGTAATGGTAGTGGGAGCGTTCTTTTCCCGGAGCAGCTGTGGCCGTTTTTGCGAGCGGACGGTTTGGCCATTGGGGTAGGTTATTTCAAAGGAGAGGGCCGACTCACCCCAACTGTTCCATTCTTCAAAGAAGCGCAGCGGCGTTGTAGAGGTGTTGGTGAGCAGCACATGGAAGTGGCCGTGCGTGCTGAAGCTAATAGAGGCATCGGGGGAGATGCGGCTGGAATACTCGGTGGGAATAATCTGAAGGGTCAGACCAGCGGGGTTTTGAGCGCTTACAGGCTGTAAGGTGAGCATAGCCAGCATCCACAAGAACAACATGCGTTTCATAAGGTGGAATTAAGCGTGGGTTTACGAAAAGGGTAGAATTAGCAAACGAGGCAGCGCCACTGGCGCGTGTCTGCCACACGTGCTTCCCGGCACCGCGTCTGCGACGCGAACTGTCCGCGCTGCCTCGTTTGCTCGTTCAACCGTCGCGTCACAGACGCGAAACCGAAGGGCACGCGTCGCAGACGCGCGCCAGCAGGGACAGTTTAGAAAATGGAGCGTGGCTGCTGTGTAGCGGCACCAGCTACGATTACCCGCTAATGCCAACAGCTACACGTTGTTGTCAGGCTTTAGCATTAAGGAGAGCCCTGATACTACAACTACCGTAATGAGAACAGCGATTCCTGTGAGCACCTTTCGCCAAGCACTATCCGCTGGAACCGTATATGCGGCAAGTAGAATAGGGCCTGCGAATGATAAGATTAAACAGCAGGCTATGAAAAACTGGAGTACAAACATGCTTCCAAGCTAAAGAAGTTACAATAAAAATTGCTGAGCACAGCAGGTTATCTTCTGCCAGCGAAACGGTACAATTAGCAAACGAAGCAGCCTCTGCTTCCCCTCACACCACTACTATTCCTGTCGGTACGTTACGCCCGCCTTCATCACGAATTTCGGGCGCATCAAAGCCGAAATGTCCTGCAGCGGGTCGCCGTCGAAGGCCACCACGTCGGCCAGCTTGCCGGCTTCGAGGCTGCCCAGGTTGGCCGTCTGGCCCAGCAGCTCGGCGGCACTCAGGGTGGCCGAGCGAATGGCCTCCAGGGCGGGCATGCCGGCTTCGGTCATGTAGCCAAACTCCAGGGCATTCACGCCGTGGCGGTACACGCTGGCGTCGGTGCCGAAGGCGATTTTGACCCCGGCCTTGTAGGCCCGGCCGAAGGTGCCCTGCAGCTTGGGGCCAATGGCCAGGGCCTTAGGCGTCACCAGGGCCGGGTAGTAGTTGGGAATCTTGGCCGAGTCGGCCACCGACTTGCCGGCCGTGATGGTGGGCACGTACCAGGTGCCTTTCTGCTTCATCAGCTTCATGGTTTCGTCGTCCATCAGCGTGCCGTGCTCGATGCTGGTCACGCCCGCCCGCACGGCCCGTTTCATGCCCTCGGCGCCGTGGGCGTGGCAGGCCACCACCAGGCCCAGGTCGCGGGCGGTTTCCACCACGGCCCGGATTTCCTCTTCCGTCATCTGCGGGGCCGAGCCGTCTTTGGCTACTGAGAGTACCCCGCCGGTAGAGGCAATCTTGATAACGTCGGCGCCGCGCTTGTACTGCTCGCGCACGGCCTGCCGGGCTTGGTCGGGGCCGTTTACCACGCCCTCGGCGGGGCCGGGCACGCCCATCAAGTCCAAGCGGTAGCCGTTGGTGGGGTCCATGTGCCCACCCGTGCCGGAAATGGCCTTGCCCGCCGTGAAGATGCGCGGCCCCACCACCTGCCCGCGGTTGATGGCATTGCGCAAGCTCACGTTTACACCCGAGCCGCCCAGGTCGCGCACCGTGGTAAAGCCGGCCAGCAGGGTGGTGCGGGCGTAGCCCAGGGCCTGGTAAGCCACGTCGGCCGGGTTCTGGGTGAACTCCTTGAGGAAATTGTCTTTGCTGGTTTCGCCTTCCACGTGCACGTGGCAGTCAATCAGGCCGGGCAGCACCGTACGGCTTTCCAGGTTGATAACCTTGTCCTGGGGCCCGGCAGCCGGGGTGTAGCCGCTTTGCACGGCCGTTATCCGGTCCTTTTCCACCACAATGGTTTGCTGCTTGAGCAGCTTGCCGCTGCGCACGTCGAGCAGCTGCCCGCAGTGCAGGTAGGTTTTTTGGGCGAATGCAGCCGGACTGAGCAGGAGCAGGGCCGTCACGGCCAGGGCATGCGTAATGGTTACGGTCATAAGGAAGTGAATAGGACGCCAAGGTACAAGCTGCCGGGTGGCTACCCAACACTTGTTCTGGCCGACCAGCCAGGCGCCCCGGGGCGGTGTTCCCATTGCGGGGCTGATGCCTGACTATGTAGCCGCTTGAATCCTACAGAATTCGCATCTACCTTGCGCTACCTTTCTTCTTCTCGTTTTTCTATGACAACAAGCTTCACTCTCAATGGCTTATGGGCCATTGGGGCTGGCGCAGCCTGCCTGCTGCTTTCGGCGTCGGCTGCCCGGGCCCAGTCCATTGGCATTGGCACCGACGTGCCGCATCCGGCCGCTGCGCTCGACATTGCCGCTAGCGGCAAGGGCCTGCTCATTCCCCGCCTGGATTCAGCTGCCCGGGTGGCCATTGCCAGCCCGCCGGATGGGCTGATGGTGTTCCAGACCAACTTTCGCAAGGGCTTCTGGTATGCCATCGGGGGCAGCTGGGTGCACATTCCCAGCAGCGTCACGGCCCCGGCCGACAACCTGGGCAACCACCAGGCTACCCAGCCCCTGGCGTTTCAGACGGCCGACGGCGACAAGATTCTGCTGACAACTGCCGGGGCCGGCGGCTCCAGAATCAGCCATGTTGGCGGCGGGCAGCTGGCCTATTATGCCGGCCTCAGCCAGCAAACTGGTTTCAACACGGGCACGCACCGCTTTTTCACATCCAGACCCGGGGGCGGCTACGACGAGCACCTGCGCATCAGCTCTTCCGGGCAAGTCTGGGTGCTGAATTCCCTGGCCATTGACCAGGCGGGAGCGAATACGGGCCTTACGAATGGGCTGCAGCTCGGTGGTACCGGCAGCTTATCAGGGCTGGCTTCCAACCGTGTTTCGGGTAGCGCCAACCGCTTTGGCCTCGACCTCTACACCAACTTCGAGCCCCGTCTCAGCGTTGTCAGTGGTGGCAACGTCGGCATTGGCACCCAAAGCCCCGGTACCCGGCTCGAAGTCAACGGCACGGCTTACGTCAACGCCGAAAACAACGGCTTTGTAGTGGATGAAGGCGGGCAGCGCCGGGTGGGGCTGATGAAATACGCCGGCCGCGAAGGCGGCATCTGGCGGGCCATCAACCAGCGCTTCGAAATTGGCCGCGTCAATGTGTTCGACCTGACCACCGCCACCGGTAGCAACCAGTTCGTGACGGACCTTTACGTGGGCGGAGATGGCCGGGTAGGGGTGGGCACCACCGCGCCAGTGGAAAGGCTCGACGTGAGCGGCCGCATAAGCACCGATAACATCGTGCTGCGCAACTTCAGCGCCCACCAATCCACACTGCTGGCCATCCGCGGGACCGACGGGGCCCTGGGCCAGCCGCATACGACTACCGGCAACCAGGTCACGGCCGCAACCGGCGGGGCCTACTCCTGGACCTGGACCCACAACCTGGGTTTTAAGCCCCTGGTAATGGTAACGGCCGAAGCAATAAACCCCGGCTCCTCGCGCCCCAACGCGGCCGTCAGCTACGAGCACCTCGACGACAACCGGGTAAGACTTTGGCTTTACAACAACGGGGTCGTGATGGATTTTAAAATCCACGCCGTCATCATCCGCTAAGCCCTGCCACCCGAATACGGCTTTTGCGCGTAAGTTGCGGGCCTTCCTGAGCGTTTCAGGAGCCTAAATCCTCATCCCATGACCACGCAAGAAGATTTCGAAGCCGCCGCCCAGCGCGCCCAGCAGCTGCCCAGCAAGCCCTCCAACATGGTGCTGCTCCAGCTCTACGCCCTCTACAAGCAAGCCACCGAAGGCGACGTATCCGGCGACCGGCCCGGCGGCTTCGACTTTAAAGCCATTGCCAAGTACGACGCCTGGACCGGCCTGCGCGGCACCAGCAAAGACGCTGCCCGCCAACAGTACGTAGAGCTGGTAAACAGCCTCTCCTAATCAATGGGTGAATGAGCGAATGGGTGAATGAGCGAATGATTTTTTCATTTGGCCATTCGCCCGTTCTTTTTCGAATTCGTCTCGTTAAATCGGTGAGCACAGGTGATAAGATGGTCGGAAAATCACGCCCATTCAGCCATTCACCCATTCGCTCATTGCCTCCATGGACATCTCCCGGAAAAAGCCCAGCTACCCCGTCAGCCCGCTGCTGCTGCGCTACCTGGAAGACTACGACCGTCGCGCCAAGCTGCCAGTTACCTACTCCGACCTGCTGCGCTTCAGCGGCAGCTTCCCGCGCCACGACCGGGCCGGGAATGACACCCTCTGGCAAACCGTGTTTTACGAGCCCAGCACCCTGCGCGAGCTCAGTGAGGGACTAACGGAGGTGTATGTGCAGCTGCGCATTGCCGGCGACCCCTCGTTTTCGGCCCACCTCGTGGCCGACCGCGTCGACTACTGCCACTTCGGCAACTCCAATCCGTTCCGGGTGCGCATCGTCAACCTGCTCAACGACAACTACGACTACTTCTACGTCAAGAAAGCCGATGCTTCCCGGCTCTACGGCCTGGAGCTGGAGCACCTGCTCTCGCCCAACCGCATCAACTACCTGGTGGATGGCGAGACCCTGATTGAGGAGCACATCGTGGGCATTCCCGGCGACGACTTCATCAAGCACCGCCTGCCGCAGCCCCACCTCAACCAGGTGCGCCTGGCCAAGGAGTTTGTCAAGTTCAACGAGCGCTGCTTTGTGCGCCTGCTCGGCGACATGCGCGCCTACAACTACGTCATCGCCATCACCCCCGACTTTGAGGACGAGCAGTACCGCGTGCGGGCCATCGACTTTGACCAGCAGAGCTACGAGGGCCGGCGCACCATGTACCTGCCGCAGTTTTTCAAAGACAACAACCCCGTGGTGGAGATGTGCGCCCGCAACCTCAAGCCCGAAACCGTGCGCCAGTACCAGGCCGAGGAGCGCACCCTCATTGCCCGCCGCGTGCGCACCGAGCGCTACCGCCTTAAAGACCTGTTCGACGCCATGCGCCAGGACGAGCTGGCCCCGCCCGAAAAAATCCAGCAGCTCTGCCAGGAGCTCAACCAGCACTACAAGGCCCCGCACTTTGACCGCTGCCGCAGCATGGGTGATGTCGTGCGCCTGCATATTAAGTTAATGTTAATAAGGCAGTTGCGCGTTGAGTAGCAGTGGTGGAGCACTAATTGAGCGCGGCTTGTGAAATGGACTTGTTTTGTGAAATTGTGGTAAGTGTTTTTATGATATTATGAGACGTTTTGTGAAAATTTTTCAATAAAAACGCAACTTTGTAATCGAAGTGTCTGTAATAGGCGCAAATAATTGCTAACCTTCACTTCCATTTTCATGAAAAACAACTTCCCTTCCATGACCAACAAATGCATTGCGATGGCTGCCCTGCTTGGCCTATTTGCCCTGGCAAGCTGCGAAAAGACTGTTGAAGGCCCTTCGGCAGCGGCCAACGAAAGCGCAGCCGTCAGCGGTGAAGCCGGCCTGAATTATGTGGCCAATGAGGTGCTGGTAAAATTTAAAAACGGCACCTCTGCCAGCGTCAAAGCTGCTGCTTTAGCCAAGGTAAGCGGCGAAATCAGCGAAACCATCTTCACCAAAGCCATGGAGAAGTCGGGCGAAACCGAAGCGTTGCTGCTGGTACGCACCCCGCTGGCAACCCTGGAAGCGGTGGGCCTGCTGAAAGGGGGCGACGTAGCGTATGCCGAGCCTAACTTTATCTACACCCACCAGGCTGTTTCCTCTGACCCCTACTTTACCAATGGTTCTCTGTGGGGCATGTATGGCAGCAACACATCGCCCGCCAACCAGTATGGTTCGGGTGCCGCCGCTGCTTGGGCCGTGGGCCACACCGGCTCGAAGACGGTGGTGATGGGTATCATCGACGAAGGCGTCCAGGTTAGCCACCCCGACCTGAAGGCAAACGTGTGGGTGAACCCCTACGACCCGGCTGACGGCGTGGACAACGACGGCAACGGCTACATTGACGATATCAATGGCTGGGACTTCGACGGCAACAACAACAGCGTGTATGATGGTGGTACCCGTGGTGCCCTTGACGACCACGGCACGCACGTGGCCGGCACCATTGGCGCTTCGGCCAACTCCGAAGGCGTAGCTGGTGTAAACTGGGCCGTGACCATGATTTCCTGCAAGTTCCTGGGCCGCAACGGTGGCACTACCGCCAACGCCGTAAAGGCCGTGGATTACCTCAATGACCTGAAATCCCGCCACGGCATGAACATTGTGGCCAGCAACAACTCCTGGGGCGGTGGCGGCTTCTCGCAGGCCTTGTCCGACGCCGTTGACCGTGCCAACACCCGCAACATCCTCTTCATTGCCGCAGCCGGCAACGGTGGCAGCGACGGTGTGGGCGATGACAACGACGTAACCGCCAGCTACCCTTCTAACCTGCCCCAGGCTAACGTAATTGCAGTAGCCGCCATCACGTCGGCAGGTGCCAAATCGAGCTTCTCGAACTACGGCGCTACCACTGTCGACCTGGGCGCACCCGGCTCGGGCGTGTGGTCCACCACGGCCTTCAGCAATTACTCGTCGTACAACGGCACTTCCATGGCTACCCCGCACGTATCCGGCGCGGCCGCGCTCTATGCTTCTACGCACGCTGGTGCTACGGCTGCCGATATTAAAGCTGCCATCCTGGGCAGCACGGTGCCTACCTCTTCCCTCACGGGCAAGTGCGTAACCGGCGGCCGCCTCAACGTAAGCGGCTTCTAAGCCTGGTAAAGTCTGGCGGAAAACGCTTTCTGGTACCAACAAAAAAACGCCTGCTGAACCAGCAGGCGTTTTTTTGTTGTGCATGGTCCGGCAGCATGCGGCCTTATACCTTGGGCGCGGGCAGGTCGAAGGCTTCGGCATTATGCTCGAAATGCCCTTTGTGGGAGCCGTCGCAGAACGGCTTCTGCTTGCTCAGGCCGCAGCGGCAGATGCTGATGCGCTGGCGGCCGCCCAGGCCATAGGGCTGGCCCTGGGCATCTACTAGCTCAATATTTTCGCCCTCTACGCGGAGCGAGCCATTGGAAAGAACGGTGAGTTTGATGGACATGGTGGTGAAGGGAGTTATGAATTATGAGTTATTTTTTCATCAGGCTTGGAGCAACTGCTCCGCAATGGTCAAAGCTACGCTTCCTGTTCCGTTTCAGTCAGAAGGAGTTTAATTCATAATTCATAATTCATAATTCATAATTCATAATTCATAATTCATAATTCATAATTCATAATTCATAATTCATAACTCACAGCTCACAGCTCAACCTCCCAGCTCCTTGCGCAGCACGAAGTCGTTCATGAAGTAGGGCCCAATCGGAATGTCTTCCTCGCGGTGGCGCACGAAGCCGCGGCGCTCGTAGAAGCTGATGGCGGGGTTGTAGCGGTTTACGTTCAGCTCCAGGAAGGGGCCGCCGGCGTCGCGGGCCGCTTTTTCCACGGCTTCAATCAGGTGCACGCCCAGGCCCTGGCCCTGCCGGCTGGGCAGCACGTAAATCTTGTGCAGCTTGTAGGCCGTGCGGCCGTTGGGCTGGGGCAGGGGCCCAAAGGAGGCATAGCCGGCCGGCTTGCCATCTACATAAGCCAGCAGAAAGGTGTGCTGCTGCTCGCTCATCTGCCGCTTGAGCGAGGCCGGCGTGTAAATCACCCGGTACATGTACTCAATCTGCTCCCGTGAGATGATGAAGCGGTAGGTGGGCTCCCAGGTAGCTTCGGCCAGCTCAATAATGGTGGGAATGTCGCGGAGCGTGGCCGGCTCAATGCGCGGCGGGGCAGTGGGGGCAGTGGTCATAATTCGCAAAACACGAAATTGCAGCGAAAATCCGGAACAAGGGAAATGTTGGGCTTACGCTTGGCCCAGCAATTGCGTTGGTCGCGGCCGGTTTTATCCCCTTTACTTCAGCCTTTATGAAAACCTTCCTTTTACTGCCTCTGCTGGTACTGGGCACAGCCCTGCACGGGCAGGCCCAAACCAAGCCGGCTGCTACTGCCACCACTCCGGCCAGCACGGCCCAGCACGACGAGGACGTGCAGAAGCACCTGCTCAGCGAGAACATCGACCTGAGCAAGGCCCGCGCCGACGAGCTGCCCGACTTGTTTGAGCGCTTCATCAGCACCACCCGCGAGGAGCGGCGGGGCTGGACTTACCGCAACTGGAGCGACGCCGACCGGGTGCTGGCTCGCCTCACCGCCCGCTACCAGCAGGTGCACAGCGAGCTGCCCATGGAGGAGCGGGTTCGCATCCGCGCCTTTCAAGCCGAGTTTCGCACGCTGAAAGGCATTCGTAAGGTAGGGGAGTAGGCGGCTGGCGAGCTCGCCGCTGAGTGGCCTACGAAGAATCCTTGCTCCGGGCGCGCTGCACAAGCTGCTGCGGCAGGCATGTGGAGCAAGGGTTTTTTGCCCAGCTGCAGGTAGGATAAAAAGGGTATTGCCAGGCTTCGGGGCTCACTGCCGGCGCAGCCATGCCACGGCTTCGTCCAGGTCGTCGAACAGCTCAATGGCAAGGTGGGGGCGCACGGCCTGCACAAACTGCTGCGTGGCCAGGCCATTCTCGTGGCGCGGCGACAGCACGTAAGCCAGGGCCTTGATGCCCACGGCCAGGGCCTGGGGCAGCCATTCGTACTGCAGCCAGGGTAAGGCCTCGCTCCAGTCGCCGCCGGCATCGCGCTTGTCGTTGAGCAGCCGGGTGTAGGTCAGCTGCTGCCGCCACTGCCCGCCGTGCTGGACCACGCGGATGACCTCGGTGCTGGTGAGCTGCCCGTGCCAGCGAACGTGCAGGAGCTCATCGGCCGGGTAGTGTAGGTATTCGGCCAGCGGGGCCCCGTGCGCATCGGGCAGGGTAAGCAGGTGGGTATAATCTGTAGCAAGCATGGAAAGTAGCCGCTGGCGGAAAGGTGGAAACGCAACCAACATTAAGCCATTTTTTGTGTATTTCCAATAGCGCCGCATCCTGAGCCGCCGCTTACCTTTGGGATTCTGCCGTTCCCTCGTTTATTTCTGTTCGTAGCGTATGCACATTGCCATCGTCGGCAACATTGGCGCCGGTAAAACCACGCTGGCCCACAAGTTGGCTCATCATTTTCGCTGGGAAGTATTCCTGGAAGACGTGGATGACAATCCTTACCTCAAGGATTTTTACCACGACATGCCCCGCTGGGCATTTCACCTGCAGGTGTACTTTCTCAATGGCCGCTTCCGGCAGACGCAGCAGATAAAGGAGCTGCAGAAGGCCGGGCGCGGCATTATTCAGGACCGTACCATCTACGAGGATGCCCACATCTTCGCCGCCAACCTGCACGAGTCGGGCCTGCTCGAAACCCGCGACTTCAACAACTACTACGCCTTGTTCGAGTCGATGATAAGCCTGGTGGAGCCGCCCGACCTGCTGCTCTACCTGCGTGCCGACCTGTCTAAGCTCATCAACCAGATTGAGAAGCGCGGCCGCGACTACGAGAACAGCATCAGCATCGAGTACCTCAAAAACCTCAACGAGCACTACGAGAAGTGGATTGCCGGCTATAACCACGGCCGCCACCTCATCGTGGACGTCAGCGAGCTGGACTACGTGAAAAACCCCGAACACCTGGGCGTCATCATCGACAAAATCAACGGCACCCTGTTCGGGCTGTTCTAAGCCTTTGCTGCGCGCACTTTGCAATAAAAAAGCCCCGAGGCCCGTGCCGGCCTTGGGGCTTTTTACATTTTTGCAGTGAAGCTGTTAAACGGTCATGCTGAGCGAAGGCGGAGCATCTTGCCAGGAGAAGTAATCAATTTAGAGCGGTTCTCTGGTTGATGTACAACGTCGTTCTCGTAGTCGCCTCACCCCCCGGCCCCCAAAAAATGCTTAATTCGCATTTCCGAAAAGGAGAGGGGGAGGCACAGGGTTGACCCATACAAAAACTGAAATCCGCTGTAATTGGGGTTACTCTCGTGGCAGAGATGTTTCGCTGCGCTCAGCATAACAGTAAAGAGAGAGTTTTGAAGCCTCCTAAACAGAGTTATACTCGTCCCAAAGCGCCTTGCGGAATCGTCTGACGGATGTAGAGACGCAATATTTTGCGTCTCGTCGTTGAACGACAACGGCAGAACGTGCGAACAGCGCAGTCCCGGCTTTAATGGCGCAGTCCCGCAGACGCAAAATGTTGCGTCTCTACTTCGTTTAGCTTTCGTAGAGCACGTCGCGAGAAGTATAAAAACAGGCAGGAACCTGTGAGCAGGCTAAATTGGCCTTGCTTCGCCATAACAAAAGCGGGCACGCCTACTCCCCATTCGTCAGCGCCTCGTTGAGAAAGCGTACCAGGGGCCGGGCGGCGGTCATTCCGGCAATTACCTCCGCTACAAAGCCGGGCGCTAGTACCTGCTCATCGGTGAAGTAGCGGCTCACGCCGTACTCCTTTAGCTTCAGCCAGGGCAAATCGGGGTCGGTTGCGGCGTAGCCCCGCGGCGGCCGGCTCAGCTGGGCCACGCTCAGGTCGAGGCCAGCCGGAAAATGCCGCAGCAGCGCAGGCGCCTGCAGGATTTGGTGAAAGCCGGGGCTGTTGTAGTGAATCTCCTGGCGGATGCGCCCGAGCATGGCCGTATCGGGGTGGAAGATGCCGGCCCAGAGCCGGCTCTGCCCGCCGGGCTGAATGCCCACGTAGTAGCCGGCCCGGGGCGCGTGGCGGCCGCCGCGCTTCAGGCCGGCCCCCATGCGGCGCTTGTAGGGCTCCGGGTCGCGCTGCCCCCGGTCGTTTTTATGCAGCCGAAACATCACATCCGCGGGCCTTAAGCCCGCCAGCTCGGCATCGGCGGCCGGGGCGCCGGCGAGAACCCGGCTAATCAGCTCCGTGAAGGCCGCGCGGGCCTGCTGGTATTCGGGGCGGTGTTCGGCCATCCAGGCCGTGGTGTTGTTGGCTGCCAGCTCACGCAGAAACTGCAGCAGATAAGCAAGGTCCATAGAGCAGGAGTAAACAGCCCGGCTTACGGATGAAAGGGCCGCAGCGGCCAACGCGAGAGGTTGAAGGCCGCCGTAACCTGCCCAACCAGGCTGGCGCGGATTACCAGCACCAGGTGGAAGGGCCGCGCCGGCTGCGCCAGTATGGATTGCAGCGCCGGGGCCAGGCCTTCGCCGCGCAGCTCCAGCGGGCCCAGCTCATCGAGCACCAGCCAGCGGGTGCCGGGCCGGGCGGCAGCGCCCCGCAGGCTGGCGTTGGCCCATTCAAAAGCCGCCCGGGAAAACTGGAACCGGCCAATGGTCAATGGCCTCGCTTCGCCCAGTCGGGCCGCTGCCGGCCAGGCAAAGCCGGTCTCCAGGTCGTGAAACATGCGCCCCTGCGGACCGTCGGGCATGAGCAGACCGGCAGCGCCTGGGGTAGCGCGGGCCCAGGCCATCAGCCGGGTGGTTTTGCCGCTGCGGATGGGGCCGGTAAGTAAGTAAATGGCGGGCATCAGGGCAGCGGAGCGGAGGCCGGGCCGGGGCCGGCCGGTACTGGCAGCAGGGTATTCAGGGCCAGGGCCTGCGTCATCAGGCGCAGCCGGGCCAGGCCCTGGTGCCGGGCCGTGAGCTGCCAGCAGGCCTGCACCAGCCGCCGCGTGGCCGGCAGCAGCTCCAGGGCAGCTTCCAGGTCGCTGGCCCAGCGCCCGTGCTGCGCACCGGTAAGCCAGCGCCGAATGATGCGCAGCAGCAGCGGGGCCAGCAGCAGGGCCCAGGCCCCGTAAATCAGAGCCGAGCGCAGCAGCAGCCCGGCCAGGCCTTTCTCCCCGAGTGGGCCCGCACTCCACCACCCGGCCTGGCTGCCGAGCCACACCAGGGCAAGGAGTGCCCAGGCGGCCATCAGCACGCTGCCGGGGCGCCACCTGCGCCGGCGCGGAACCGCCGTTGCCGGCAAGGGCGGTTCAGCCAGGCTTGCTGCCACGGGGCCGGGCTGGGGCAGCAGCAGCTCGGGGCGCAGCTGAGCCAGGGTGGGCAGCCGCTGGTGCAGGCCGCCGGCCCACCAGCCCAGCGCCAGGCCGGCCAGGGCGTGCCCGCCCAGCCACAGGCCCACCAGCAGCAGGGCATAGTCGGCCTGGGAGGTGCCCAGGAGCTTATCAACGAAGGCGTTGAAGGCCACGGCGGGGGACTTACCCATCAGCAGCCAGAGCACCAGCACCTGCTGCCCGGCCGATTCCAGCATGGTGAGCCCGCCCAGCAGCATGCCCCGCAGCCGGGGAGCCGCCCGGGGCCAGCTCAGCAGCTCGCCCAGCACGCCCTGAAAAGCCACGGCCAGGTAAGCAGTAGGGGGGCTCTGCGGGCTTAGCAGGGCCTTGATGCTGAGCACCACCAGCAGGCCGCGCAGCACGGCGCCCCGGCGGGCGGCTTCCTCACCCAGCACGTGAATCAGCACAATGGAGGCGCCGCCCACCAGCAAGCCGGTAAGGGGAAGCTTGAAAGCGTGCAGTACCCCACCGAGCAAGGCCTCGCTCAGGCTCCACAGAACTATCAGGCGCAGCGTGGCAGCGGACGGACGCATTGAGGGCAATTACTAAATGGCAGCGCCAAGCGATGGAACAGGCCCGGCTACTTGCGGCTCAGCACGTGAAGGGAGTCGCCAACGCGCAGGTGGCCGTAGCCGGGGCCGGTTACATTCTGGCCGAACAGGGCGTTGCCATCGGCTTTGCGGTAGGTGGCCAGGGTGCGCAGGGGCTCGCCATTGCTGTTTTTTATGGCCGTCTGCTGGTCAATGGTCGTGAGCACACAGCGGCCGCAGCCGCGCACCACGCGGAAGGGCAGCTCCCCAATCCGGATGCTGTCCCAGCTGTCGTCGTCGTAGGCCGCCCCTCCGCCAAACACCAGGTTGGGGCGGAAGCGGTTCATGGGCACGGGGGAGGGCAGCCGGCTGTTCAGCTCAGCCAGCGCACTCTCGCCGATTAACAGGAAAGGGTAGCCATCGGCAAAGCTGAGCAGCTGGCCTTCGGGGTTAAGCTCGGGCTCTACTTCGCGGCGCACCATGTCCGACATGTACACCAGGCAGCAGGGGCGGCCCAGAGCTTCGCTTATCCAGGCATCGGCTTCGGGGGTGCCGCGCCAGGCCCACACCACGTCGTCCCAGATGGTGACGAACAGGGTACGCTCGGGTGTGGCTTCGAAGGGAATGAACAGGGGCAGCAGCTCAGGCCGCTGGCGGTGGCTGAGCAGAAAGCCGTTGTAGGCCGGGGCTACCTGCAGCAGGGCCATGTCGGCGTGCTGGCGCTGGGTCATGAAGCGGTTGCGCTCGTCCACAATCAGCCAGCGGCGGTCGTGGCGCAGCCCGCGCGGGGTGACCTCGGCGTCGGTCAGGGCAAAGCCACCCAGGGATTTAACGGGGTACAGAAATAAGCCGGAGAGAACAAGAGCGGACGACATGGGCACAAAAGTACCCCTGGCACGGGCATGCCCAATACCCGGCCCCGCGCAATTGCCGCCCCGGGCCAGTAAAGCAAGGCCTGCACAGTGTTAATCCGCCGTGAGGCCTCCGCCAAAAGGCGTGGCTACTCCACTACCAGCAGGTCGGCCTGCCGGATAAAGGCCACGTGCTGCTGCCATTTCACCCGGTACCAGATATCCTGCGTGCCCAGCACCGAGAGCCGGTCGCCTACGGCTGCCGTGCCTAGCCAGTTGGCGCCCGCTCCCGGGCCATCCATCACCGCCGCCCCCGGCCGGGCCACCAGGCCCGCCGCAGTGGGCCGCAGCAGGTGGAGGTAGGCCCCGCACAGCAGCAGGTAGCCCGCATAGCCCAGCCACCAGCCCCGGGCCAGGCGTTGCCGGCGCAGCAGCAGCCACACGGCTCCAATCATAGCCCCGGCCAGCAGGCCCTGCAGGCCGGTGTAGTAGTAGCGGTGGGCCTGCACCCGCAGCTCCTGCTGCCAGGTGCTGGGGTAGCCCACCAGGCGGTACTGGTTGGCCAGCGCGGCCAGCTGCCGCCAGGTGCGCAGCCGCGGCTCCCGAACCTGGGCCAGGCTCAGGTACAGCAGGGCGGCCTGGTAGTGGCCGAGCTGCTGCTGGGCAAAAGCCATGCGCAGCAGCAGCTGAGGCGAGGCCTGCCGGTTGCGCCACACCTGCTGCCGGTACAGCGGAGCGGCGGCGGCGTACTGCCCCAGCTCAAACAGGGAATCGGCTTGCTTAAGGTGTTTGCTGGCGGCTCTCGGGCTGTGCGATGAAAAAAATATTTCGTCGCCACTCGAAGCCAAACTGCAGAAAGGCAGTAGGGTTAAGCTCAGCAGCACGGCCAGCCAGCGAAAATGTGAGACTTTTTTTTGCTTCAAGATTGTGTATTCCGGGAGGTCGTAGTACTTTTGTGCCCACAAAAACGGTAACGCTGTTTTGAAGTGCAAGGTACCGATTCTGTAGCTCAGCTGGTAGAGCAGTACACTTTTAATGTACGGGTCCTGGGTTCGAATCCCAGCGGAATCACAAAAGCCTCTCAGTTTATTCTGAGAGGCTTTTTTGTTTTTGCATGAACAGTGGGAACAAAAAAAGCCCCGTCGTCTGACGGGGCTTTTTGACTGTTGTGCTGAGGTGTAGGATACGTCGGCGCCTTAGTCCTGGCTACTTCTGCATTTCGACGGGCTCGGGCTGCAGCTCTCCGACGTCTACTTTTTCTACTTCCGTTGTGACGCGGGTTACGGCAAAGCTGCCGGGGCTGGTTTGGATGATGGCAAACTGGCTGTAGGAAGTACCCGACGACGTGTAGGGGCTGGCGCCGACAGGCTGGCCGTTTACATACACCGTGGCCGAAACCTCCGTAACGAGGCATACGCCCCGGCTGTTGGCCGTCCAGGTGCCGCCGTTGGCGGCTACGGAATAATCGTCGTCGCTGCAGAAGGCACTGGCGTAGTAAACCTTGCCCGAAGCAGCGTAGGCGGTTGAATTAGAGATGTGAACAAGTGGGTAGCTCATGTTACTGGTTATTAAAGATTGGTGGTGCCCGTGCTTGGTGAAGTGCCACGGGGCGGTACACTGGAGTAAGCTCCCGCTGGCAGCACGCACGCGCTACGTAAAATGCTGGTTCAGGAGCAGTTGGGAAATAGCGGCCACTAGTTCTGTGCAAATATCCCGATTTGCCTAAGCCCGCACATCGGTAATTTTGCCTATTCCTGGGCAGGAGGCCGGAATGTTTCCGGGCCTTGCGAGCCAACTGCTTACAGGAAGTTCAACTAACTTTCGGCCTTGATGCCGAGGTAGGTGGCAATGAGCCGCTGCGACGCGCGCTGCCCAACGTAGGCCGGCTACGCAACAGCTCGGCGTAGCACCCGGCCGGTCTTTGGTTGAGCAGGGAGGCACTGCGAGCCCGGCTGCCGCGGTAGGCCGGCTCGGCCATGAGCCGGCCGCACCGCTCGAATACGGGCCGCTCGTCGTAAAGAGGGGAGGGACTCGCGGGGCAACAACTACAGCCGGGTGGGCTCCAGCGCCTGCATGTGCTGAGACGAAGGCTGCTGGTCGAGAAAGCTGTCGTAATCGGCGTACCAGTCACCTTCGAAGAAAAACTGCCCGGTGTGCTCTTCGCCCTGCGCGTGGTAGAAGTAGCGCAGGGCGCCACTTTCGATGTACGCCGCCGCCCGGCACACCTCGCCTTCGCGCAGCAGCCCCTTGCGGGCCAGCTGGCGCGGCCGCAGCAGGGTGCACAAGGGATACAATCCGCTTCTGGCAAGCGCAGCATGGCCTGGAGCTGGTCGCCGAGGGCCTTTGGCTAGAAGGGAGGAACCAGGCTCATCGTACAATCAGCTGGCCAGCTAAGCTACTTCCGGCAACTGAATGGGCAGGGCTTTGAGTTGTCAGTTGATAGTTGTCGGTTGTTAGTTGTCAGTTGTTAGTTGTTAGTTGTCAGTTGTTAGAACGACCTGACAACTAACAACTATCAACTAACAACTAACAATCAATAACTATCAACCCGACTAGTTAAAAGAAAAACCCCAGGCGCACCAGCGGCAGGCTGCCCTCGCGGGAAGCCCCATACATGGCGGCTATTACCAACTGCTGAAACGGGGCCAGCCACACCCCGCCGCCGTAGCCGCGGTGCCAGGTGGAGGAGCTTTCGCCGGACACCCACACCCGGCCTACGTCATGAAAGGCCAGCACCCCATAGCGCCCCGTGAAGAGGTAGCTGCGGAAGGTGCCGGCCTGCAGGCGCAACTCGGTGTTGTTGTAGGCACTGTGCCGGCCGGCAAAGCGCGTGCGGCGGTAGCCGCGCAGGGTGCTTAAGCCATCGAGGGTGGCCGCCTGAAAAAACTCGTAATCGCGGCTGAGCGTGGCCGTACCGCCGAAGCGGGTGGCCAGGGTGAGCTGCACCGGAAACAGCAGGCTGCGGTAGAGGGCCAGCTCCGTTGTGAGCTGGGTAAGGGGCCGGGCCGTGCTGGCCGTGGCGCCCAGAACCAGCAGCTGGCTCTGCCAGGCCAGGCCCTGCGGCAGCAGCAGCGGGCCGCTGCGCTGGTTATAGCTCAGCCCCAGCGTGCCCCCGCCGTATTGCTTGATGCTGAAAAGCGCTTCCGGGCGTAGGCGCTCATCGCGCTGCCCGGCCAGAAAGCGGCCGGGGGTGTTTTCCACGTTCACCGCCTGGTACACGGGGCCCGCGGCCAGCGACCAGCGCGTGCCCAACCGGCGCTGCAGCCGGGCACTCACTTCGAAGTTGCGGAAGCGCGCGCGGTAATAGGAGATGCCCCGTTCCTGGTCGAAGTCGGTCTCATTTCCCAGGCCAAAGAAGTTGCGCACGTAGTTCGGGGCCTGCGCTTCCGCCGCGACCTGCAGGTCGTAAGGACCGAGCAGGCGGGTGAAATGGCCGGCGTAGGTGAAGTTGAAAGCGCCCGTTGCCAGGGCCACATTGCCGGTCAGGCGCTGGGTGGTGGCCCAGGGCTGCTTGCGGAAGCCCGGCCGCCGCCACAGCATGCCCAAGCCGATAAATAAGCCGTCATCGGAATTGAAGGCCAGGGGGTAGAGCAGGCCGGTGTAGTTGTATTGGAAGGCCTGCCGGTCGTAGGTGTTGACGTCGGCGGCGGGGGAGGTGAGGTTGCGGGTTTCGGGCCCACTTGCTATTGCAATGCCCTGGGGCTCGTCGTACACCAGCGTTTTGCGGGGGCCAAAGCGCACCCGCGAGGCATCCTGCACGCTGTCGGCACCTTCTCCGCCAATGAGGCGTACTGCCGGCCCCCGGCCCACCTGCCCACGCAGCCGAAACAGGTCGTTGCCACCCAGGCCAAACAGGCGGATTTCCTTGGTTTCGCCCGTCCGGAAGGTGCGCTGGTAGAGGAGCTCATCGGGCTGGCTTTTTTTCTGGCGGGCCCACACTTTTACCAGGGTATGGCTGTCGTCCTGGCGCTCGACTTCAAATACCTCGGCCCGTTTGGTGCCTACTACGTCTACCTCCCGGGCCAGAAAGCGGTAGTACTGCCCGGCCCAGCGGGGCAGCTGGTCGCGGTGGGCGCGCAGCTTGGCCAGTATGGTGGGGCCCGACAGCCGAAATACCGTGTCGGGCAGCTGGTGCAGGGCCTGTTCGAGCACGGCATCCGTGAGGCTGGCCTGCACCGAGTCGGCAATGGCCAGCCAGTCGGCTTCGCTCAGGCCGGTGAGAAAGCTGCGGTCGAAGTAGCGGCCGTTGAAGTTAAAGGAGTTGACGTTGCGGAAGTCGTAGTCGAAGCCCTGAAACTTAGGCAGCAGCGCTTCCGCCGAGGCCTGCCGGGGTATTAGGCCCTGGTTTACAAAATAGGCCTGGTCGCGGTCGCGGGGCGCGGCCCGGAACAGGCGTCCCCCGCCCGGACGCGGATACGCCAGCCAGCGCCACTGGTCGTCGTGCCGGTCCCAGTCGGCCAGCACCATGTCCAGCAGGCGGGCCCGCAGCACCTGGCGCTGGTCTACGCGGTGCTGGGGGTTGCCCTGCACCTGCTGCACCACATCCAGGGTGCTGTAGGCCTTGGCCTGCGGCTGGCCGCCGTAGCTGCGGGGCGGGGCGGGGTCGCGGGCCTCAAACACGGCCAGGGTACCGGCAAATGCGCGGCGGTAGGGGCCCAGGCGCGGGTCGTCAGGAACCAGCACAATCCGGGGTTGGGTGTGGGGCACGGCGGCAGCCTCGGCCAGCAGGGGCACCGTCAGCGCTGCGTAGGGGTGAGAAGCCGAAATCTGGTCCTGCACGACGTCGGCTGCCAGGGTCTGGCGCAAAAACCAGGGCACGGCTTTGTCCACGTCCTTGCCCACGGAGCGGAGCACGTACTCCCGGCCATCGCCGCCGCGCAGGCGCAGCGACTTTGTTTGCAGGCCGCCGCCGCGTTTGAGCGGGGTAAGCCCGCCGTGGGCCGTGCCCAGGTTCAGCACCGGCACCCGCACGGGCTGGGCCCACTCGGCCCGGTAGTTCTGGCCCATAAGCCAGGCTTTGAACTTGCCCGCCTGGTACTGCTTGCCGGCCCGCACCAGCGCGGTGCTGTCCGGGCTGATGGGAGTGGAGGGCGCTGGTAGCTGGCCGACTGCCGTTGGCTCGGCCCACTCGCGGCGGAAAAGAACCTGCCCGGTGGCGGCGTGCAGAGTCAGACGCACGCTGTCGGCGGGGCGGTAGTCGAGGCGGGCGAAGCCCGGCATGCGGGCCGCAAAGGTGGCGTACTGCCGGGGCCTGCGCCCGCCGCCCGTTGCGGCAGCGCCGCTCACCACGTAGTGCAGGCCAGGGCGGGGCTCCAGGTACTGCAGGCTGGGCTCATGGCCGCCGAGGTAGGTTAAGTTGGGGTAGCGGTCGAGCACGGCCAGCAGCGATTTGCGCAGCAGCCGGTTGCGGGGGTTGGGCAGGGCTGCTTTGGCCACGCTGTAGCCCGCGCTGTACAGGGGGTGGTGGCCGGCCACCAGCAGGTGCTTGCCCTGGTTACGAGCCAGGATGTCGTCGAGCTGCACCACCACGGCGGCGGGGTCTTTCGTTTCGCAGTCGGACGCTTCCCCGGGCTTGTCCCAGGCGTGCAGCCACCATTGCGTATCGAGCACCACCAGCGTGTGCGTCGAGTCGAGCGCAATTTCCACGGGGCCCGGGCAACCGCCGCCGGGCAGCAGCACGTTGTCGCGCCCAAGCTGCGCGCCGAGGTAGGCTTGCAAGGCGCGCACCCGCTCCCAGCCGCGGGCGCCGCCCCCGTGCCATTCGGCCTCGCCGGGCAGGCACACCACCTGGCCGGGAAAGTCGCGCATGGCAGCCAGCAGCGGCTGCAGCGCCTGCTCAGCGGCTGCGCGCCCGCGCTCGTGCTCGGCCGGCATCCCTAGTGTGCTCAGCTGGTCGCCGAGTACGAGCAGCACGCTGCGGGGGCCAGCTGCCCGGGCTTGCGCCAGCAGCGGAGCCAGCACCGCCGTCGCCTGGCCGGGAGGGGCCAGGCCAGTGCCGCCGATGGCAAACACCACCGGCGGCGGCGGCACCGCCACTATAGGTTGCGCACCCACCCGGGGCGTGGGGCAGGCCATCAGCAGCAGGGCCGTAAGCCAGGCGGCGTGCGGGCGCAGGAGAATGAGGGGTTGCAGCCCTCTCAGGGTGCCGGACCTGTGCCAGGAGTAAGCAAAGCCGAACAGTTTGTTCATCATCTGCGAGTAGCAGGAGGCCGCTCAAGCGAGGCGGGGCCTGGTAAGTAAGATGGGTCGATAAAGTAGCAATGCCGGTGGCAGGCAGTGGATTCAGTTGAAAGTGGAGAGTTAAAAGTTAAAAAACAGGTCAGGTGAGTTTTACCTTTTAACTCTCCACTTTTAATACCTTCTAAAAGGGTGCGCCCGCTAGAGACCTGCTGCAGGCATCAGCTCCCGCAGCCGAGTAAAGAAAGAGCGGTTGTTTTGCCGGGGCTTATGCAGCGTGGTGGGTTCAGTTTTCCCGCAGTGAACATTCAAAGGAGTTATAAAACAATACTGCGGTTCACAGCCATTTCCACTGCGCACACTGCGGGAAATAGGTGGCGCAACCACAGGCAGACGTCCTGCCTGTATAACTTGCGATTATTGCTAGCGTTAGGCATTGCAGGCAAGCAATATTAAATAAAAAAGTAAAATACTAAAGCTAGTGATGTATGGAGCTCATTTACAGGATTTCCCTTTTCATTGCAGGCGTAATCAACCTGCTTCCCTCGTTCCTGGCTTTTCTTCCGGCTAGAATCTCCAGCGCCTATGGCATAGCGGTGCCGGATGCAAACCACGAGCTGTTGCTCCGGCACCGCGCAGTTCTGTTTGGCATTGTGGGCGGAATGATAATTTATTCAGCCCTGTCGAAGCAGTACTATATGGTTTCTACCATTGCGGGCCTGGTAAGCATGCTGTCCTTCATTCTGCTCTACCTGCTGATTGGCAATGGCATAGGGCCAGAGCTTAGAAAGGTGATGATAGCCGATTCTGCGGCCACGGTGCTTTTACTCCTGGGAACGGCAGCCTATCTGCTAGGGAGTAGAAAAGCAGGATGATGAGGACTCCGCGCTGGGCGCCTAGCCTGTAGGTGCAGTGAAGAGGCAGACCCTGCGGCGGCTTACCCGGGGCCTACCTCGTAGAGGCGGTGCAGGCCGGTTTTGCCTTTCAGCGGGGTAACAAAACCCTGGCGAACGGTAAGGGCCGGGCCGGCCGCGTCCACTACTGCCTGCGAAACCAGAAAGTAAGTGCCGAACTCCTTGTTGGCCGACTCGATGCGGGCCGCGACGTTAACCGGGTCGCCGATGGTAGCCAGTTTGCGGAAGCCCGGCACGCCAATGTGGCCCACCACTACCTCGCCGTAGTGCAGGCCGATGCGGGTGCGGAAGCGGCGGCCGTACATCTGCTCCAGGTAGGGGTTGAGCTGCTCCACCGCCTGCTGCATGGCGCGGCCGGCAGCCAGGGCATCCAGCACGGCCGTATCGGGCTGCTCCAGGCCAAACACCACCATCAGACCATCGCCGATGTAGTCGCTGATTTGGCCGCGGTGGGCCCTCACCACGCCGCCCATCACTTCGAAGTAGCGGTTGAGCACGTGAATGACGTCGTAGGCCGGCAGCCGTTCGGCAAAGGAGGTGTAGTCCTCGATGTCGGAAAAAAGGATGGCCAGGCGCTTTTCCTCGCCCAGCCGCAGGTCGGGCTGGGCAAGCTCCTGGGTAGCCAGCTGCACGTCCAGCGCATCGAGCACGGGCCGGCGGATGCGCACATCGGCGGTAGCGGTGGTCTGGCAGGCCAGGCGGATGCTTTGGGGGAGGCGAATGCGGTCGGCCAGCTCCTGCTCCTGCGCATTGCGGGGGGGCAGCTGCTCCAGGCCGTCGAGCACCAGCACCCGGCAGGTAGAGCAGCGGGCGTGGCCCCCGCAGCTGTGCACGTGCGGAATGCCGTGGCGCAGGGTAGCGTCGAGCAGGGTTTCGCCGGGCTCCACCGGGAATTCCAGGTTATCGGGTAAGGCGGTGAGAATAGGCATGTGGAAAGGAAAGAAGCTGGAAAGGCGGGCTCAGTCCTGCGGCCGGGTGGGCAGGAGCCCCAGTGCCGCCATTACGGCTACTTCGGCGTTGTGCTGCACATAGCCTGGGGCGAAGTAACGGTCGATGGCGCTGGGGTAGGGGCGGTTCATGAGCTACTCAATGGGCTGGCGAAACAGCTGCCTGTTGGCAGTTTCACGGGCCAGGCGGTCGGGTTGTCCGGTAGCCCTACCGGCAACCAGGCAAGAAGCCGCTTGCCGGACGGGAGCAAGGCGACGGGCAGCCAGGGCCGCTGCTACCAGGAGCAGCAGGCCCCGGGGCGGGCAGTACCCCCGGCGGAGACAGAAGGAAGGGCGTCATCGCGTATGCGGGCATGACGCTAGAATCGTAGCGTCGGTTAGCTCAGCGCAGGAACAACAGCTTGCTGCGTTTGCCCGGCAAAGTACAGCAGCGACAGCACCACTACTACGTGCATCAGGTTCAGCCACAGGCCCATGCTCAGCGGGATGTTGGGAATGGCCACAAAGGGGTTGGCAAAGCTGAGCACAAGCAGCACCAGGCAGAGCGTGGTGAAGATGGCCAGCGGGCGGCGTGTAAAGCGGTTGAGCAAGGCCAGCGCCCCGCCTGCCAGCAGCATGGGCATGATGGAGGCCATCACAACCGGCACCAGGCCAATCGGCTCGTTCTGGCCGGGTACGCGCACGCTGTCGCTCAGCAGGCCAAACTGGTAACCAATCAGGTAAAGCACACCGTTGAGGAGGGCAGCGGCGGCGGCAGCCATAGGGATGGCCCGCAGCATTTTAGCGTAGGAAAGTTGGGTTGTGTTCATGATGAGTAAAAGGAAAAAGGTTGGTGAAAGAGCTGGTTGGTGAAAGACTGGAGTAGGGAAGGGGCGGGCCGGTCGGCTAGCCCCGCATTTTGTCGAGCAGGTGGGAGAGCTGCAGCGCTTCCTCGTCGCTGAGGTGAGACCAGGCCTTGGCGGCTTCGCCGATTTTAGGCCCTACCTGGCGCAGCAGCTCCAGGCCGGCGGGCGTGAGGCGGGCCCGTACCTGCCGGCGGTTGGCCGCGTTGGTTTCCCGTTCGAGGTAGCCGCGCAGCTGCAGGCGGTCGCAAAGGCGGGTCAGGTCCGGGCTTTTGTCGAGCATCACCTCCTTCACGGCGCTCATGCTTACCCACTCCGGGTGGCGGCCCCGCAGAATGCGAAGCACGTTGAACTGCTGCATGGTCAGGTCAAAGTCGTGAAACACCTGCTTGGTGTGCTCTACATACCAGTGGTAGGTGTACAGAATGTTGAGCATCGCCTTTTGAGTGGGCGAATGAAAACGGGGCTGCTGGACGACATCTTCAAAATTCATGCGACAAATGTAGGTACATTATTCGTTTAAACAAGTGTTTGAAAAAAATTCTGCTCTCGCCTCCGTGCCACGGCGGGAAGCACAGCACAAGGGCGGGGCCGCCACTTGCAGACGGGGCTGTATGCGGCAGGTAGCTTAATTCTTGAGTTACTTAGCAGAAGTAAATCCGGCTACTCTACCTGGGTCGTATTCGCGCTATGCCCCTGAGCTACGGGCTCCTTTCCGGCCGGCCGGGGCATAGGCAGCTCCACCTCGTGACCATTATTAGGTACTATGGCCTCCATCGATACAATTATTATAGGCTCGGGCGCGGGCGGCTTGTCGGCTGCCGTGTGCCTGGCCCGCGCCGGCCAGAAAGTACTGGTGCTTGAGCAGCATTATGTGCCGGGCGGCTGGTGCCACAGCTTTTTCCTCAATGGCCACCGCTTTAGCCCGGGGGTGCATTACATCGGCATGCTCGATAAAGGCAGCGCCACCAGCAACCTCTACGAAAGCCTGGGCATTGCCAACGACCTGGTGTTTTTTCGCATGAACCCGGCCGCTTATGAGCACTGCTGGGTTGGGGGCGAGAAGTTTCATCTGCCCGCCGGCTTCGATGCGCTGTACCAGAGCCTGGCGGCCCGCTTTCCGCACGAGCAGAAAGGGCTGAAAAAGTACCTGGAGCTGGTGCGCACCGTGAACGAGCAGCTGCAGCTCATTCCCAAGATGAGCGGCTTCTGGGACAACCTCACCATTCCGTTTCGGACGGCGCAGCTGGGCAAGTACGGGCTGTTCAGCCTGAAGCGGGTGATTGACTGGCACATCCAGGACCCGCTGCTGAAAGCCGTGCTGAACGTGCAGTGCGGCGACCACGGCCTGCCGCCGGCCCAGGCCAGCTTTCCCTTTCACTGCGCCGTGATGGGCCACTACCTCGAGGGCGGGTTTTACCCCAGCGGGGGCGGAGCAGCCATTGTGAAGGCCATGACTTCGGCCATCAAGCGGCACGGGGGCGAGGTGCGCACCGGGGCCGAAGTGCGCCGCATTTTGGTGGAGGGCAGCGGCAAGGCCAAGCGCGCAGCCGGCGTGGAGCTGGCCAGCGGCGAAATCCTGCACGCCCGGCAGGTGCTTTCCAATGCCGACCCCGCCAAAACCTACCAGCTGGTCGGCACGGAGCACCTCAGCCCCAAGCTGCAAACCAAGCTGAGCAAAACCAGCTATTCGGTTACCTCGCTCATGCTGTTTCTGACCGTCGACATGGACCTGCGCGGGGCCGGCCTCGACTCGGGCAACATCTGGATGCTGCGGCACCCCGACCTGGACCAGGTTTTTGGGGAGATGAAAGCCAGCGACATCCTGAGCGAGGAGGAGTTTCCGGCGCTGTTCATCAGCTGCACTACCATTAAAGACCCCGTCAGCTTCAATGGGCGCCACCACTGCATCGAAGTGGTGACGTTTATCGACTACAAGGCCTTTGAGGAGTTTGAGGCCGGCGGCAGCTACCGCTCCCCCGCCTACGAGCGGTACAAGGCGCGCATCACCGAGAAGCTGCTCAACAGCCTGGAGAAGGTAGTGCCAGGGGTGCGGGCGCACATTGTGCAGCAGGAGCTGGGCACACCCCTCACCAACGAGTTCTACGTGCAGGCCACCCGCGGCAATGTGTACGGCACGGAAAAGAACTTCTGGCAAACGGGGCCTTTCGCCTACCGCAACAAGGCCGAAATAGCCGATTTGTACCTCTGCGGCGCCAGCATACTCTCGCACGGCGTGGCCGGCGCCAGCTACTCCGGGGTGCAAACGGCCGCCCGCATTCTCAACCGCAGCATGAAAGAGCTGCTGCAGCCGGAGCCGGGCCAGGCGGTGCGCATCTACGAAGCCGAGAACCCGGCGGAGTGGCCGGCCTGGGTTCACCAGAAAATGCAAGATAAGAAAAGGCTGTTCCGGCCCCTTCCTTTGCTTAGCTCAGCCGCGGGCTAGTGAGTACTGGCAGGAAAAAGCACGGCAGAATAGTGGCATCTGGGCGCGGGCAAGCCCTTAAAAAGGTGTGCGAGGGGGTTGTTTAATACTATTTTAAGGTAGTATCTTTGACTTTAGTACCCTGAGTAAACGGGGATTCTAAGCGCTGCTCCTACCTTTTTGCAAAAAACGATTCCATCCTTAAACTATGAATATTGAAATTGTCGATGTGCTGGTAATCGGGGCTGGCCCTTCCGGGTCGGTGGCCGCGTCCATAATTAACAAGGCCGGCTATAATGTTAAAATCGTAGAAAAAGTAAAGTTTCCGCGCTTTGTGATTGGCGAAAGCCTGCTCCCGCGCTGCATGGAAGCCCTGGACGAGGCCGGCTTTATTCCGGCCCTCGAGCGCAAAGGCTTCCAGCAGAAGTTCGGGGCCAAGTTTGTCAAGGGCGAGCAGATAACCGACTTCGACTTTTCCAACAAGTTCACCGAGGGCTGGAACTGGACCTGGCAGGTGCCGCGTGCCGATTTCGACCAGTTGCTGGCCGAGGAGGTGGCACGCATGGGCGTGCCGGTGGAGTTCGAAACCGAAGTTACCGGCATCACCTTTCACGGCACTGATTCGGTTACGACCGTGACGACCCCGGATGGCGGCAGCAAGGAAATCCACGCCCGCTTTATTGTCGACGCCAGCGGCTACGGCCGGGTTATTCCGCGCCTGTTCAACCTCGACCGGCCCTCCAACCTGCCCTCGCGCAAGACGGTGTTCGCGCACTTTGAAGACCCCAACCGCTTCCTGTTCGACGAGCCCAACCGCATTACCATCATTGCCCACCAACCCGACATCTGGGCCTGGGTGATTCCCTTCTCCAACGGCAACACTTCCGTCGGCTTCGTGGGCAACCCGGCCTTCTTCGACCAGTTCCCCGGCTCTACGGCCGACAAGCTCCGGGCTATTATCAACTCCAATGGCTACACGGCCCAGCGCTTCAGCGACAGCGCTTTCATCTTCGAGCCCCGCACGCTGGAAGGCTGGTCGGTAACCACCGACCGTTTTTATGGCGACGGCTTTGTGCTGACCGGCAACGTGACCGAGTTCCTGGACCCCATTTTCTCGTCGGGCGTGACGCTGGCGACGGCTTCGGGCCAGAAGGCGGCCCAGCTGGTGTGCCGGCAGCTGGCCGGCGAGGCCATCGACTGGCAGCAGCAGTACGTGGAGCCCACCATGCAGGGGGTGAACACCTTCCGCTCTTATGTTATGGCCTGGTACGACGGCTCGCTGCAGGATATTATTTTCTCGGCCAACCAGAGCTCGGAAATCAAGCGCCAGATTTGCTCGGTGCTGGCCGGCTACGTCTGGGATACCGCCAACCCCTTCGTGCGCCGGCACGACACGGTCCTGACTTCGCTGGCCAAGGTTATTAAGCTGGAGGCGGAATCCGTCGCTGGTCTATAAAGCTCGACGGCTTGCGCTTGTTTTCGCTGTTTTGCATGGCCAGCACCTGGGCCAGCGGCAGCACCTGCAGCGTGGGCAGCACCCGCAGACTGGCCTGTAAGGCTTGGCGGATGCTGCCCACTACTGCGTCCGACTGCTGGTGCAGGGCCAGGCTGATTTTCAGCTCGTCCGTGCCCATGTCGGAGGTGAAGGCTTCCACCACGTAGGCCGCCACGTCGGGCTGGGTATTCAGCGCATTGAAAATGGCCTGGGGGTACACCGTAGTGCCTTTGTATTTGATGAGCTGCTGCTTGCGGCCCACGATGGGGCTAAGCCGGCGCGTGGTACGCCCGCAGGCGCAGGGCTCGTCGTAGTACGCGCAGATGTCGCCGGTTTTGTAGCGCAGCAGGGGCATGCCTTCCACACCCAGGGTGGTGATGGTAAGCTCGCCAAACCGGCCGGCGGGCAGCACCTGGTCCTGCTCGTCGAGAATTTCAAACAGCAGCAGCTCGGGCTGGTGATGGCCGCCCCGGCCCTGCCCGCACTCGGTGAAAGCGGTTTGCTTTTCGGTAGAGGCGTAGGTTGAGTACAGCTGTACATTCCAGGCGCCGGTAATTTTTTCGGCCAGGGCATTAGGCTCAAAGCCTTCCCGGCGGATGCTTTCGCCAATGCAGATAATGCGCTGCACTGAGGTGCTGTTCAGGTCGATTCCCACCTCGCGGGCGTAGCCCACCAGGGTGCTGATAAAGGAGGGTACGCCCACCAGCACTGTAGGCCGGAGCTGCAGAATGGTATCGAGCTGGCTTTTGATGTTGCCGGGCCCCAGGCGGATGGCGCTGGCGCCCGACCTGAGGATGCCGCCGTAGTACGCTACCCCGGCCATAAACTGCCGGTCGAGGGTGAGCATGAGCTGGTAAACGTCGTCGGGGCGGCCGTCGGCGCAGGCAAACGAGAGAAACTCGTTGTAGTACAGCCGGTCGAGGTCGGCGCGGGTGAGGCAGATGGTGACGGGCAGGCCCAGGGTGCCGGAAGTGCTGCAGTACTCAGCCACCTGGCTGCGGGGCACGCACAGAAAGTCCCAGTTGCGGCGCTGTAGGTCGGTTTTGGTAGTAACCGGCAGCCGGGCCAGGTCGACAAGGGTGGTAATGCGGGCCACGTCGATGCCGTGCTGCTCGAACAGCGAGCGGTAGAAGGGCGAGTGAGCCGCCAGGTAGTCGAGCTGCCGCCGCAGGGCAGGCAGCTGGTAGTCGGCAATTTCTTCGGGGGAAGCAAACTCCAGCGACTTCGAATTAGGCTTCCAGGACAACGACGGCACAGGCGGCAAGCTGAATGTGAGAGATGGTAACGTGGACGCGGCCCACGCTCCGCTCCTGAATGATACGGCTCATCTCCCCGGCGAAGACGAAGTACGGCGCTCCCAGCTCGTTGTTGGCAATGGCGGCATCCTTCAGGTCGAGGTAGCCCGTGAGGCCAAAGCCCAGGGCTTTAATCAATGCCTCCTTGGCGGCAAAGCGGCCCGCAAAGTGCTGCATGGGCTCGGCCATGCGCTGGCAGTACTCGATTTCGGCGGGTGAAAATACCTTCTCCATCAGGCCGCGGCTGCGCTGCAGCTTCTCCGCGATACGGGCAGTTTCGATAATGTCTATCCCGATGCCGAGGACCATGGTTGGTTTTTGGTTTATTGTTTTTGTCGGCTTTTTATCCCGGTACGAATAGAATCGACGGTGGTCTACCCTGTGGTGCCACGACTTTTTGGTCGTGGTACCACTAAATGATAGAACAAGCTTAGATGTGTCGTTCTATCATTTAGTGGTACCACGAACCGCTGCGCGGAATTCGTGGCACCACCTCGCTCTTAACCGCTTCCTTATTCAATTCAAGTTTTAAAAAGCACAGGCGACGAAAAACAGTAGACCATAAACTAATAACCAACCCCTACCGAAGCTGCTTGTCGCAGGCCGCAATTTGTTTGCGCATGTACTGCTCTTCGCCTTTGGACGCAATTTCTTTGGTCAGGCCCTGGGCGTAGGCCTGCCGGGCTTCGGCGTAGTTTTTCTGCTTGTAGAAAGCATTGCCGGCCAGCACGTAGGCGTGGTAGTATTCGGGGTTGAGCTGAATAAACTGCTGCGGGCTTACTTCTTCGCCGGCCTGGGCCTTGGCCGCCAGCGTCCGGAAGGCAACGAAGTTGCGGTAGGCCGGCGCCTGCAGGAAGGTGTCGGCCGCAATGGTGCTATTCTCCACCAGCTCGTGGTCGGTACCCAGGCCCTTGAGCGCAAAAATCTTGTTCAGGTCGTAGGCCACGTACTTGCCCAGCTGCCAGGGCGCGGCAGCCAGCCACACCAGGCGCTTGTTGGGCTCGAAGATGATGGAGTGGTGGCAGATAAGCTGGTTCACGGCCTTCTCGTTGCCATAGCCGATAAACTTGTTGCCCAGCCCGCCCTGGTCGCGCAGAATAGCCGCGGCGCGCTGCGGGTTCAGCTTGCTGGTCTGGCCCAGCAGCTCGGCAATGCGCTGCTGCCGGTACACGGAGGCGCTTTCCTCCATGTGGTTTTTGTTGAGCTCGGTGTTGCCCAGCTTGGCGCTCTGGTAGTGGTTGGTGCAAATCAGCTGGTTGGAGTTGGGGTCGTACACCTGCACTTCGTCGGGTGTCTTCTCAATCACCACCGCCTTGTTGTCGTGGGCCGAGCCGATGAGCAGCGACTCCGACACGAAGGTGTGGCGCTTGCGGGCAATGGCCACGGCTTCCTCAATGCTGCCGGCGTACTGCAGAATCTCGCGGGCCAGCAGGGAAATGGGCGTAGCCGAGCCGCTGGGCAGGTCCGACTTGGCCGCGTTCAGCGACACGGTGAGGCCCTGCATGTTCATGCCCGACACCACGCCGGTCATGCCGCCCCAGGTTACCATCATAAAGCGGTGCCCGCTGTCGGGGGCGAAGAAGCCCACGATTTTGTTGTCGGCAAACCGGTCGCCCACGTAAAAGTCGAAGTTGCGGCCGATGAGCAGGCCGCCGTCTTCGCTGCGCTCGTTCCAGGTAGCAAAGGCCGAGCAGCCCACCAAGGCCAGGTTTTGCAGGGCGTGGCCGATGTCGTGGGCCGCGTGGTAGTTCATCAGCCGCTGGTAGGCTGGCCCAATCTCATCGAATTTGGGGTTGGCCGACAGCGAGACGCCGTATATCTCCAGCCGCTGCTCCGGGGTCAGGTTTTTCTCCAGGTCGCGGTTGTAAAACCCAATCAGGTACTTCAAAAACTGCCGGTAAAACGCCGACGGCACCAGCTTGCAGATTTGGTCGAAAAAGGCCTGCTCCTGGTAGGCAAACACCTCCTTGCTCAGCTTGCCGTTGATGACGCCGCGCTCGAAGGCGCCGCCTTCCACGTACATCTCCCACCAGCCGCTCTCGCTTTTGCGCAGCCAGTTGTTGCCCAGCACGTAGCTGTTGGCCCCCAGCTGCCGGGGCTGGGCTTTCAGGATGGCCGTGTCGGCCGGCACGGGCGGCTTGCTGATGGCCACCGAATAAATATAGATGCAGGCCGCCACCAGCAATACCAGAATAGTAGCAGCCAGATAACCCAGCCCCTTAAGTAGTTTGCGCATCATCTATTTTCTTGAGCAGATAGGGGAGGCCAATTAATTCCGAACAGGTTACCAGCGAGCTGATGGCGACGCCCAGCACCCCGTGCATGTTGATGTTCTGGCCGGTTAACAATAAGTTGCTGAGCTTGGTGCGATGCGAGATAAAGGTGCGCAGCGGGTCGTTATAATCTTTGGTAATGCCGTAGATAGCGCCGTCGGCCGTGCCCATATAATCGCGGAAAGTGAGGGGCGTAGCGGTGTAGTACGACTTAATGGCGTCCTTCAGCTCTGGGAATCTTTCGTACACCACTTCCAGCAGCTTCTCCGCTTTGCGCTGCTTGAACTCGTCGTAGCTCTCGCCGCGGTGCTGCGGCGCTTTTACGGTATTGTAAGTGTCTTTCCAGGGCTCCACATCTTCGTATTTCATGTAGGCCAGAATGGAAATTCCTTCGGCATATTCCCGGGTTTTGGAAGTGCCCGAAAAGAAGATGGAATAGGAGAGGGGCCAGCTTTCGTCGGTGTATTCCATGCTGGTCCACACGTCGTCGTTCAGGTAGCAGTAGTAGTTGCTGCGCTGGTACTTAAACGTGCCTGGCTTGAGCGTAATATTCATTACGAAGGCCGACAGCGAATTCTCCAGATTTAATATCCGGCGGCGGTAAGCGGGCCGAATTATATCGGTTTCCGTCATCTCAAAAGTTTGCGCCGGATGGATGTTGGAAATAAATAAATCCGCGTAATACTTCTCGCCGCTGGCATCCTCAACGTGGCTTACTTCCTTGCCTTCTGTCACGAAGCGCCGCACATCAATTCGGTTAAACAGCTTGCCGCCATGGGCGCGAATAATGCTGGCCAGGAACTTGGCAATCTGCCCGCCGCCATCCACAATGCGGTAGGAGCTCTGAATGTAGCTGTTGAGCACCAGCGCGTGCACGTACAGCGGCGTTTTATCCTTTATGCCAGCATAAAGCGGGTTATTGCCGCCGAGTACGTTCTGCAGCTTTGTATTAGAAGTAAGTGAAGCAATAAATGCCTGGGTATCTAGCGACAGCGACTCAGAATTCTGCAGGGGCTGCTGCTCTTTTAAATTATACAGCGGAAAGGCATCGCTGATGTTCTGAATGGTTTCGCAATACCTGCGAATGGCGGCTTCCTCTTCGGGAAATTCCTGGCTTAATACCCGAATAAAGTTCTCGTAGCCCTGGGCGTAATTATAAACTTTCTCGTCGTCGTGGAAAATAATCTTATCAAAGGAGTTCTCGTCAAGCTTTTCAATTTTCAGCTTGTCCATGATGCCAAGATATTTGAAAATCTTGTACATGTTCTGCCCCTTTTCCAGGCCGCCGATGTAGTGCACGCCGGAGTCGAACAGGTGCTTGTCGCGGGCAAAAGACTGCAGGTTGCCGCCGAACTGCTTGTTGCGCTCCAGCACCGTCACCTGGTAGCCTTCCATGCTCAGGATGGCACCGCAGATTAATCCGCCCAGGCCACTGCCCACAATAACGACTGTTTTTGAAGCCATTTACTATTTCTTTTTGCAGACGAACACCAGGTTCGACGTGTAGCGGGTAGTATCGAGCACTTCCACTTCCAGGTTGTTTTTCGCGGCGAAGCCCTCAATCAGCTCCGTCGACAGGAAGGAAAGCCCTTCGGCCGCGGTTTTGTTGAATTTGCAGAAGCGCGTAGAAAACCATTCGGTCAGGACCGTGCCCTTGTGCTTTTTGCCCAGCTCCTTAAAGCCGTCCCGGATGATAAGAATTCCCCCGGCGTTCAGGTTGTCGGCACATTTCTGCAGCAGGGCCGCCTGCTCCTCCGGCTGCAGGTAGTGCAGCACGTCGCTGAGCACGATGCCGTCCTGGGCCGGGAAGCGGGCTTCCAGGGCATTGGCGTAGGCAAAGCCCACGTTGCCGCGGCCCACAAAGCCGTTCTGAGCCACCATGATTTTCTCGTAGTCGTAGTCCAGGGCCTGCACCTGCCTTTCTTTCGAAGTCAGGGCCAGCATGTTGGCCATGAAGCCATAGCCGCAGCCGATGTCCAGGATGTGGCCGCGCCGGGGCAGCAGCTGGTCGAACAGGTGGTAGTTCTTTTCCAGCTTCAGCTTCACCTTCATGTACCACTCCAGCACCGGGCCCTTGTAGAGGTAGTTGGTCACCAGCAGGTTGCGGTAGTAGTCGGGGTTTTCAATCTGCTCGGCCAGCTTCTGGTACTCGGCCTTGAAGTAGCGGCTGATGAGCTTGGTGCGGGCCGTGTAGTTGTCGCCAAACGCCGGGTCCTGGGCGCCGATGCGGGGCAGGAACTTCAGGGTCAGCTGCCCGTCGTTGAGGTAGAAGTGGCCCTTGCGCATGGTGTCGCCGCTGCCGTGAATGAGCACGGGCTGAATGTCCAGCCCCAGGTTTTCGGCCAGGAAGAAGGCGCCCTTGTGAAAGCGCTGCATGGTGCCATCCACCGAGCGGGTGCCTTCCGGGAAAATCACGATGGAGTAGCCTTCGGCCACCTTCTTGCGCAGCGTTTCCAGGCCCTGCTCGGCGCCCTGGGCCGCCGGGAAGTAGTCGGCCATGCGCACCACGGCCCCGAATACCGGCGAGTTCCACACCCAGTCGCTGGTGAGCAGCACCACCTTGGGGTGCTGCATCACCAGCAGCAGAATGTCGAGGAAGGACTGGTGGTTGGCGATGATGACGGCGGGGCGGCTGTAGTCGGCATTTTCCCGGTTCAGGAACAGCTTGCGCACGTTGGACATGATGTTGATGAGCGAGCCCGTGAACTTGCTCAGCAGCCAGTGGTAGAAGTACTTCTTCTTCTCGCGGTTGGCCGGAATCAGCTTCAAGGCAAAGCCCACAATATTGAGCAGCAGGGCGCCGAACACGAAGTAGGCAAAGGCAAAGCAGGACTTGAGCAGGCCCCAGAGCGTGTAGGGCGACTGCCGCCGCGCCACCGGCCCACTGATGAACAGCCGGAAAAAGTAGGGCTGCAGCGTCTGCGACACCAGCCACACGCTCAGAATGCCGATGATGGACACGAAGGCCATGGAGCGCAGCGCCGGGTGCTCGGCAAAGAACAGGGTGCCCAGCCCAATGATGGTGGTGATGGCCGAGAGTAGAATGGAGATGCTGGTGGAACCCTCCTCTTTCTCGCCCGTGGCGTAGCGCCGCTGCAGGCCGTCCATGGTGAAGATGCAGTAGTCGTCGCCGAGCCCGAACACCAGCGTGGACAGGATGATGTTGATGATGTTGAACTTGATGTCGAGCAGCGCCATCAGCCCCAGAATCCATATCCAGGCAATAACCATGGGCAGGAAGGCAACCAGGGCCATTTCGATGCGGCCGTACGACAGCAGCAGGGCCACAAACACCAGGGTGGAGGTCCAGAACGCAATGAAGGTGAACTCCTGGTCGACCACCCGCACCAGGGTTTGGGTGATGTACTGGCGGTCGAAGATGTACACCCCGGCGTAGTCGCCCAGCCGGTCGTAAAGCGTTTTGGCTTCCTGGCGCGTGGTGGTAATCAGGCTCAGCACCGAGGTTTTGCCCTGGTTTTCCTCAATCAGGTTGCTGAGAAAGGTGCTGCGCAGGATGCGGGCATCGTCGGCCGGCAGCAGGCCATACTCCTTGTTGAGCAGGTTTTCGAAGGGCACGAAGGCTTGGGCCGAGAACTTGTACTGCTGGCCCGCCGTGCGCAGGCTGCTCAGCACGGCCTGCTTTTTGGCGGGCGTCCAGTAGGCATTCCAGCGGGCGATGCGGCGCCGCTGCTCGGCCTGGGAAGCCAGCAGCACCGACACGCCGGAGAAGTGCAGAATCTGCCGCTTGGCCTGCAGGTCGTTGATGACGGGCAGGGTCTTTTCGTGCCGGGCCAGGGCCTCGTCGAGGCTGGGGGCGTTGGCCACCATGAACACGGTTTTCTTCGACAGCGAAGAGATTTTGTTGAGCTGGGCTTCGGCCTGGGCCAGCTTGGGCGACATGTAGTTGACCTGGTTCATGTCTTTCTCGAAGCCCACCTGGGCCGAGAAGTACAGCAGCACCGGCGACAAGCCCAGGAACACGTAGCGCAGGGCCGGCTGCTGCTGAAAGCGGCTGAGCAGGTCTTTCAGCTTCAGCTGCGGTGCCAGTTTGGGCTGCTCGCCGGCCGGTGCCCGGTGGGGCAGGAAGTGCGGCAGAAAGATGAGCGTGGACAGGGCCGCGCCAATCAGGCTGAAGCCGGCGAAGGCGCCCAGGTCCTGCAGCACCGGTACGTTCACCAGCTGCAGGCACAGAAAGCCGGCCACCGTGGTCAGGCTGCCGATGGTGAGCGGAAAGGTCAGCTCGTCAATAACTTTCTCGGCATCGGGGTGGAAGCGGTAGTGCGTGAGGTAGTGCAGCGAGTAGTTGACGGCAATGCCCAGGATGATGGAGCCGGCCGCCACGGCAATCACCGAGACCGCGCCCTTGGTGAGGGCAATGAAGGCCAGCGCAAACAAGCCCCCGAACAGCACCGGCAGCAGCATGAGAATGGCGGGGCGCAGCTGCCGGAAAAACAGCAGAATCACCGTCACCAGCAGCGTCAGCGAAATCGACAGCGTCAGGATGGTGTCCTTGCGAATCTGCTTGGCGTTGGCCGCCGCCACGGCCGGGGCGCCGAAGTAGTGCACCTTGTACCGCGGGCTGGCCTGGGCCTGCAGCACCTGGTCGAGCTGGTCGAAAAAGACAATGTTCTTGTCCGTGTTGGCCGACGGGAAGGCCGGGTTGATGAACATGAACAGGTGCCGCCGGTCGCGCGAGAAGAAATGGTCCTCGAACAGCTCCACGTTCTCGTCGGGCTTGAAGTCCTTGAGCTTGTTCAGCACCACGTAGCTCAGGCCCAGGGGGTCGGCCACGATGAACTGCTTCACGGCCAGCCCGGCCGGGCTAATCAGGGTGTTGTAGTTGGCCTGCACCTTGGCCGCGATGCTGGCCGGCGAGGTGGTGGTGTCGAGCTGGGCGTAGTCCTTTTCCTGCAGAAACAGGGGCAGGTTGCCCTGAATGCTGCCCAGCGCCTCCAGCAGCAGGCTGTCGCTGGCCTTGTAGGTGAGGCTGCCTACGTAGGCGCGGGCATCACGGCCAATGGCGCCGGCCACCGCGTCGGCATAGGCTGCGTGCTGCTCCGGCTCGGCCGGCCGCAGCGTGTCGGTGTCGGAGATGAATACCACCACCCGGTCGGTAAACTTGCTGGTTTCCAGGAAGTGGCTGAACTCGTCCATGCGCTTCTCATGCGGCAGCATCTGCATCACGTTTTCCTCGAACCGCACGCGGGAGGCAAAGAAGCCCAGCACGGCCAGGGTAGCCAGAAAAACGGCGTAGAATACGGCCTTGTGGCCGTGGAAAAACCGATAAAGGCCCAGAAATACGTTGCTCATGAAGTCAGGGCCGGGCTTTTTTTGCGGAAGAAGAACAGCAGCACGTAGGTAGCCAGCCCGCTGGCAATGGCGGCCCCCGCTGCCAGCAGCAGGCTGCCCACTACATACTGCACGAAATTGTAGTGAATAGCGGCCAGGGTGAGCTGCTTGCCGTACTGCAGCGCCACCGGCTTTTCCACCAGCAGCCCGCCCGTGAGGTAGCTCAGGTAGAGAATCAGCGGAATCAGGGGCGGAATGCTGATGTGGGCGCTCAGCAGCACCAGAAACTTGTTGAGCTTCAGCAGCGTCGACAGAAACAGGCAGGCAATAATCTGAAAGCCCCAGATGGGAGCAATGCCAATGAATACGCCCAGCGCAATGGCCACCGACTTCTGCAGGTTAGACTCCTCGGCGTTCACAATCTGCCGCTTCAGCCGGCTGTAGGTTTCCCGCCGGCCCAGGCTTTTGATAAAGTCGCGGGGCTTGATGTAGAGGAAGGCAATGATTACCAGGATGGTATTCAGTACGCTGATGCGTGAGAAGTCGGTGAAGGGCCGGAAGTGGGTGATGCGCTCCTTGCCGGGCGCATAGTACACCGAGATGGGCACGAAGCTCACGGGCACGCCGCGCCAGGCGGCCCGCACTATTACCTCAATCTCAAACTCGTACTTGTAAGTGAAAAAGCGCATGCCCCGCAGCGGCTGCAGGGGGTAGAGGCGGTAGCCGCTCTGGGTATCGGGCACGCGCACCCCGGTTTCTACCCAGAACCAGAAGGTGGAAAACTTGTTGCCGAAGCTGCTTTTCGACGGAATGCCGGCCTGGTCCATGTTGCGGGCCCCGATAATCAGGCCGGGCCCGTCGGCTTCCAGCTTGTTGATAAAGGCGTGCAGGTCGGACGCAAAGTGCTGCCCGTCGGAGTCCAGGGTAATGGCGTAGCGGTAGCCGGCGGCGATGGCCGCCTGAAAGCCCTGGCGCAGGGCCCAGCCCTTGCCCTGGTTGGGCAGGTAGCTGATGAGCTGAATGCCCGGGGTGGCCGCCAGAATGGCCGGGGTGTCGTCGGTCGAGCCGTCGTTGACGACAATAATGTTGTTGGTGTAGGCCTGGACTTTGGTAATTACGTCGCGTACAGTTAAGCTATTGTTATAAGTAGGGATAAGAATACAGATGCCGTGCTGGTCGGTGCGATGCTGAAGTAATGGGGCAGGAGGCTCCGAACTAGTAGGAATACTTTGCATGCTGAAGCTTGATAAAGCTGGTGGCATCAAAGTGAATAACCGCTTCTGTTACCTGGATGCCAGCAGTAGATTCTTCAAAGTTAATTCGTGCCGCCACTATTGGGTGCTGCAGCGGGTCGAGCACCGACAAATATTTAATGTTGGCCGCCTGGGTCAGGGCCAGGGGCTTGCCTACCGCTTGCTGAACCAGCTCTTTGATAATCTGCAGCATGCACACGCCGGGCACCACGGGCAGGCCCGGGAAGTGGCCCCCCAGGATGGGGTGGGCGGCGTTAAGCTGAATGCGGGCCTGCAGCTGGCCGGGGGCGGGCTGCAGCAGCTGGTCGGTGGTGTAGAAGCTTCCCTCAAGCATTAGCGGATAATCTGTTTCAGGCTGATGGTAAAGTCAAATAGCTTGTGGTCGACGAAGACCGAGTCGGGCATGCCCTGCACCAGGCGCGTTACGGACACCACCACTTTCTTGCGCTTGGCGGTGGTGTTCTCGATGCGGTAAAGCTGGTTTACGCCCGTGTCGGTGATGTAGTAGGTGAACTCCTTGCCAGCCGCGAAGGCGAAGTAGCTGACCTCGCCCTTGCGCAGCTCCCGGCCCTTGCCGAAGTCCAGCTCTGTCATCAGCAGAAAGCCGATGTCTTTTCGGAGCTGGTTGATGACCGGCTTCTTGTTCAGCTGCTCGATGCAGTGAATCACCTTAAAGTCCCGCTCCGAAAACTCAAAGTCGAACAGGTTGAGGCCCATCTCGTTGGTGAACACCACCCGAAAGGTGTTATTGGGCAGGCTCTTGAAAAAGAGCAGCCCGCTCAGGTGCTTGCCCACCACTTCAATCTCGGTGCGGTAGAGCGTGGTGATGAAGGAGGGTTTCAGGCGCTGCAGCGCCGAGGCATCGGCCGTGGTCGGCGTCAGGTCTTGGTAAAGCACGCGTCCGCAGCCCAGGCAAGCCAGCAGCAGGCTACTTAACGCTAAAGACCTCATCGGCGACCGGCGTGTTAAGCTGCTTGTTGACGAACGTAATAATGGTGTTATCGCCAACGGCTTCTTTCAGCTCCAGCTGGTCAATGGAAAAGTCCCGCTTATTGATGGTAATCCGAATCGTGGTGAACAGCTGCTTCATCTCCTTCACCTGCGGTGCCAGGTCCAGGCAGTAAGTTTTCTCGTTCTCGAACACCTGCGACTGAAAGTCCTTGTTGTCGAGCGCCCGGCCCTGCACGCAGTCCACAATCACCTTGTTGACGGCCTTGAAAATCTTGTTGTCGCCCGACGAGTACACCTTCTTCTTGGTCTGGTCCTGAATCAGTATCTGGCTGTTGTTGATGATGAGCAGGTACTTGTAGGGCTGGGTGTATTCCATGCGCACGCGGTTGTTTTTCTTGAAAAAGAAAACCCCCGTGGAGTTAATCTTTTCCGACAGCATGCTCAGGTTTTTTTCCTGGCGAAACTCGCTTTTGATGGAGGTGGTCTGCTCGGCCGCTTTGGCGTAGCTCTGCCGGAACCCGGCCACGTCCTCAACGGGCTTGTAGCCCTTGGGCTGGGCGGCCAGCAGCAGCGGCGAAAGGCAGAAGGCGAGCAGCAGCAAGTGTTTAATCATATGCCGGTTGGCAGAGCAGGTGGGAAGGAGACACAATCTTGAATCCGCGGTTTTTCGCTTCCTGAATGAAGGTGTCCAGAATGCTAGCCGTAGCGGCCGATGAATCGTGCAGCAAAAATACGGCCCCTGGCTTTAAGGCTGCCAGCAAGCGGTGCAGCAGCTTTTGCTCGTCCTGGGCTACGGTATCCATCGAGCGCACATTCCAGCCGATGCAGGCCAGGCCCAGGGCCCGGATGGCAAAGGCCAGGTTGGGCGTGGTAACGCCGTAGGGCGGCCGAAACCAGCGCGGCTTTTTACCAATGGCCTGCTGCACGGCCTGGCCGGTCTCTTCCAGCTCGGCCAGCAGCTTTTTGCGCGAGAAGAAGTCCAGCAGGGCGTGGTGGCTGTAGGTGTGGTTGCCCACGATGTGGCCCTCGGCATCTATCTGCCGCAGGATGGCGGGGTTTTCCATTACCCGCCGGCCAATGCAGAAGAATGCTGCCGGGGCCTCGTGCTTGCGCAGCACCGCCAGAATGTGCCGGGTAGGCTCAATGGGCCCGTCGTCGAAGGTGAGGGCAATTTCCGGCGCCGCCGTGGCCACTCCACAGTCGGTTTCAATAAAAAACGAGGAGGAAATAACCGACGAGCCGTAGGCTACCGCGCCCAGGTACAGCGCCAGCGGCAGCAGCAGCCACCAATACGACAGCAGCCCGGCCCAGGCCAGGCTGCCGAGGGCCAGCACCGAGCCGGCCAGGGCCAGGCGGGCCGTGCGGTAGCTTAGCATGCCGAGAGCAGAAAAACCGATTGATGGTCCTGCTGGGCCCGGTTGTAAATCAGGACGGTCTGCGGGGCGTCGGAGTCGGCCGAGCTGCCTTTCAGTACAGACGCGGCTACTCCCAGCGCAAAGGCGCTGGCCGTCGGGTACTCGCCCGACTGGTGCTTAAACCGCCGCACGGGCCCGTCGTACCCGAGGGCGGCTTCAAACTTGCGGCACTGGGCATCGTTGGAGGCGTCGCCGTTGTAGCCCGCCAGCAGCAGGTCGGGCCGGGCCAGCCCGTGGGCGCGGAGCAAGGCCTGCGCAGCCGCCGCCGCTTCGGCCGCGCTGGCAAACGACACGGTGCGCACGCCCAGCAGCTGCGCGTAGCAGCCGGGGCCGGGCTGGTTGCCCACGGCAAAGAAGGTGGCGCCTTCGCCGGCCCAGGCCCCGCTGTCGTCGGCGGCGTACAAGTCGTGGGTGGGCGCCTTGAACCGGTTGATACGCGAGAGCAGAGCAAAGCTGGTGCTGGTGAGCTCGTCGATGCCGCCCACCAGCAGGGTGCTGCCTTGGGCCTGCTCGCTCAGCAGCAGCGTGGCATCGAGCAGGGCGCTTTCGAAGGAGATGTTGCGGTGGGCGTAGGTGCTGTTGTAGCCCCGGCACTTGAGGTGGTAGGCAATCTGCCCCGCAATGGTGTTGTGGGTCGAGTGAATAAAGGCCGTGGGGCTGAGCATGTCCTCCTGGTTGGTCACCAGCTTCTGCAGGAAGTCGGCCGTGTCTTCGAGGCAGCCCCAGCCGGTGCCGGCAATCACGCCGTTGATGCCGGCCGTCAGGTCGGTGCCGGCGTCCTGCAGGGCCTGCTTGCCGGCGGCAATGCCCATTTTCACGATGCGGCTCATGCGGCGGCTTTGGCGCGGGTCGATGTAGGCCCCGTAGTTGGGTTCGATGCAGCGCAGCTGCTGGCCATCGGGGGCCGGGGAGCCCGTGGCCTCATCGTCCTGCAGCGCTGCCACCGGCGCGATAAAGCCCAGGCCGTTCAGGTAGATTGCCATCTTAGGTGCGGGAAAAAATCAGCGACGAGCAGTTGCCCCCAAAGCCGAAGGAGTTGGACAGCACGTGCTGCAGGGAGGAGTCGATGTGAAATTCCGTTTCGGGGCGGAGGTCGGGGCCCGGCACCGGCTCGGAAAAGGAGAAGTTGGGGTACACGTAGCCCTGCTGCAGCGACAGCGCTGAGAGCACGGCTTCGATGGCGCCGCTGGCCGCCAGGGTGTGGCCCGTAAACGACTTGGTGGAGCTGAGCTTGGGGCAGGCCTCGCCAAACAGGCGGCGGATGGCCGTGCCTTCGGCCGCGTCGTTGTTCTGGGTGCCCGTGCCGTGCATGTTGATGTAGCCGATGTCGGTGGGCTGCAGGCCGCTGGCGGCCAGGGCCTGCGCCATGGCCAGGTAAGGCCCCTCGCCCTCGTCCGACAGCGCCGTCTGGTGGAAGGCGTCGTTGGTGTTGCTGTACCCGCTGAGCCGGCACATAGCCGGGGCCTGGCTGCTGGCGGCCAGCCGCTCGCTCATCAGCACCACGTAGGCCGCGCCTTCGCCCAGGTTGAGGCCTTCGCGGCTGGCGTTCAGGGGGCGGCACTGCTCGGGGTCCACAATCATCAGCGTGTTGAAGCCGTTGAGGGTGAAGCGGGTGAGGGGGTCGCTGCCGCCGGCCACCACCACATCCAGCAGGCCGCTCTTAATCATGCGCGCCCCCAGCATAATGGCGTTGGCCGACGACGAGCAGGCCGTGCTGATGGTAGTCACGAAGTCTTTGATGCCCAGCTGCCGCGCCACGTAGTCGGTCGACTTGCCGCAGTCGTGGTTCACCACCTGCCGCAGGTCGCCCGAGGCCGAGTCGGTGAGGTAGCTTTCGAAGAAGGACTCGGTTTTGTCCATGCCGCCCACGCTGGTGGCCGAGATAAAGCCCACCCGGCTCTGGGCCAGCGCGGCGGCGGGTATAGCCGAGTAAGCTTGCCGCGCGGCGTGGTAGCTCAGCAGGATGGTGCGGCTCAGGTGGGCGGGCAGGCCCAGCTGGGCGGCGAGCTCCTCGTTGCTGCAGTTTACTTCGCCAAACGTGTAGCTGGCCTGGTGCCGGGTGCGCAGGTGCCGGGCCCGGCCCATGCCGGAGCAGTGCTGCCGGAAGGCCGCAACCACTTCGTCCGGGCTGTTGCCCAGGGCGCAGATTATCCCCACTCCGGTTACCAGCACGTTCATGGCTTACTTGCGGTTGGCGGTGATGTAGTCGGCCATGGTGTTCACCGAGTGCAGCACCTGGGGGCCGTTCTCGGCTTTGGTGAGGCGCACGCCGTAGTGCTGCTGCAGCATCACAATAATCTCCAGCGCATCAATGGAGTCCAGGCCCAGGCCTTCGCCGAAGATGGGCTGGTCGTCGGCAATGTCGGCCGGGTTGATGTGCTGCAGGTTCAGGTGCTCCACGAGCAGCCTTTTCAAATCGGTTTTTAACTGGTCCATTGGAAGTTTATTGATTGAAAAGGCTACTGACCTTTTCGGTACTGTATAGAGGGAGGTGAGGCTCGGCGCTGTGGCCAATCAGGCACAGAAAGCCATGGTATTGCTGCTGTAAAAACTCCAGCCAGCCCACCAGGCAGTAGTCGAGCAGCTGGGCCTGAAAAAGGCCTGCTGTGTAGGCCGTTTGCACGTCAATGTTGTAGGAAGCGCTTACAAAGAAGTTGTTTTCGCCCTTAAAGCCGTGGCGAATGCACATTTCCCCGATAACAATGTTGGGCAGGGTGTACACAAACAAGGCCGGGCTGGCCAGCTGCTGCTGGGCCAGGGCAGCGTAGCGCAGGTCGGTGTCGGTGCTGGAGCTGGCATTGCTGACCACGGCGCCCACCCGGTAGGGGTCGGCGGCGCTCACCGGGGCGATGCCCGCCAGCAGGTACTCGGCCGCCAGCAGGCCCAGCTTCGCCAGGCCGTCCATCTTGTAAAACTTCGGGTACGCCGGGTTGATGGCGGCAAACGCCTTGGTAGCGAAAGCGTTGAAGTCGGCCTCCGCCAGGGCAAATACTTCCTGCCCGTCGACCCGGATGGCGTGGTCGCGGACAAGGCAGGAGCGCAGAATGCGGGGCTCAGACTTCATGCAGGGTGTTCGGGAAACGCTGTCGGTACCGTTTAAATTCGCTCAAAAAGCAGGGCGCCGTTGCAGCCGCCAAAGCCGCTGGCCGTTTTCAGGGCCCAGCGGGAACTGGCGGCCTCCGGCTGCGCCGACACATTCAGCGCGGCCGCGGTCATGGGCTGGGAGTAGCCCGCCGTGGGGATGCGCCGTCCTTGCGTCAGGGCCATAATGCTCAAGGCTGACTCGACCAGGCCGGCGGCGCCCAGGGTGTGGCCCAGGGCACCTTTCACGCTGTGCAGGGGCTTGCCCCGCAGGCCGGCCAGGGCAAAAGCCTTGGCTTCCATCTCGTCGTTGTAGATGGTGGCCGTGCCGTGCCCGGAAATAAAGTCGACCTGCGCGGGGCTTACCTGCGCGCTGCTCAGGGCGCTGCTGATGGCGTGGGCCAGCTCCGCGCCCGTGCGGGAAGGGCCGGAAATGTGGTTGGCGTCGTTGGTAACGGCGCCCCCGGCCACGCGCACCAGCCCCGTGCCCGCAGTCGATTCCGGGGCCGTGGCCATGAGAATAAGCGTGGCCGCCGCTTCGCCCAGGTTGATGCCCGTCCGGTCTTCCGAGTAGGGCTTGCAGGGCGCCGCGCACAGCGCCTGAAAGGCCTGAAAGCCCGATACCACGAAGCGGCTCACGGTGTCGGCCCCGGCCACGATGGCGGCGTCGTAGGCTCCGGAGCGCAGCAGGCGCTGGGCGTAAAGCAGGGCCGTAACCCCGGAGATGCAGGCGTTGGACAGCACCACCGGCGTTGCCGGGTTCTTAAAGTAGGCGCTCACCAGCTGGGCCGAGTAGGGCAGGCTGGCCCGCTGCACGCGGGCCGCACCGGGCTGCCCGCCCTCCAGCAGGCCGATGTTGCCCTTGGTGCTGGAGAAAACGAAGAGCGTGCGGGGCGAGGCGGCATCGACCGAGGTGTGGCGCAGGGCGTCGGTGATGGAAGCCAGCAGCATCTTCTCAAACTTGGTGTAGCGGCCGGGCTGCTCCAGGTGTTGGTCGTCGTGCCATTCCGGCGACAGGCGCGAGGCCCAGACCGGGGCCTGGTCGGGCAGCAGGTCCTGGCAGGCGGCCACACCCGAGCGCCCCGCCAGCACGGCCTCAAACGTGGCCGCCGACGTAGTGCCCAGGGGTGAAATAATGTTGTGCGCCGCAACGAAGGCCATGTCAGGAGGGAGAGTTAGCTGGCAGCACCCGCTTTTTCCAGTTTTCGAAAAACTCGGGCGAGTTCAGCAGCAGGGTGCGCGTTTCGGCATCGAGAAAAACCTGGGTGGTCGTTCCTTCGGCTACCAGCGTATGCTCGCGCTGCTCGTACACTTTGTAATCGAATTGAATCTTGGCCGCGGGGCTGTCGACGTAGGTGGTTTCGATGAGGATGGAGTCGCCGTATTGCAGGGGCTTGCGGTAGTTGCAGCTCAGGCTGACGATGGGAATAACCAGGCCGTTGCGGTACACGTCGAGGTAGCCCAGGCCGTGCTCCTGGCCGAAAGCCTCGCGGCCGTCTTCGAAGTACTTTACATAGTGGCCATGCCAGGCAATGCCCAGCGAGTCTACCTCATTGAAGCGGACCTTCACCAGGGTGCGCGTTACCAGCGTGGCTCCTTGCTCAGCCTTTCGCGAACCTCTTCTTCCACTCACCATATTTCTTTGCTCTAATGTGATTTAGTCCGTCGTAAATGCCGCCGGCCCAGTGGTTGCGGAAGCCGAACCCCATGGCCTGCCCGGCTATTTTCTCCGTGTACAACACCTTGCGGCTGCGCATGTCTACGAACGTTACCCAAAACACTGCCTTTTCCATCTGTTTGTTCAGGTCTTCCATCACAAAGGTCAGGCCCACACCGCTGGCATCGGCGGGGTAGTCGTACTGGCTTACCAGCTCCTGCACCTTGACCTCGCTCAGCCGGCCTTCCTGGCTGATGTCGGAGGTGATGAGCTTGGTGGCGTCAACTTTGCGGTTGACGCCTTCGGTGATGCTGGGGGTGTACAGGACTTTGTCGCGCTTGAAGGCTTTGGCCAGGTCGTACTTTTTGGCCTCATTCACCATCAGCTGGTTTATCTTTTCAAACAGCCCTTTCATCTCCTCCGGCGCCACCGTGCCGGGGTCGCCCAGGTACTTGGTGGCCGAGAAGTCCAGCCCCATCCAGGTGAGGGGAATCTCGGGTTTGGCCAGCAGCTCCGGCATGGTCTGGGCCGAAGCCAGCAGAGCGTTCAGGGAAAGGCAGGTTGCGAGCAGAGTAGTTTTCAGCATAGGGAAGCAGGAAATCAGGAGTCTTTTTTCAGGAAGATGCGCATTTCACACTCAGCAAAAACCGTGTCGCCGGCCCAGCTGCGGCCCCGGATAATGGAGAAGTCCATCACCTGGTTCTGCACCGTGATTTCGGTGGTTATTTCCACCCCATCGGCGGGCCGGGCATGAACGGTAAGCCCCTTGATGGCGGCGATAAAGCCCACCGGCGGGGTTTCGCCGCGCTGCTGGTAGCTAAAGCCCACGCCGGCAGCGGCCGTCTGGGCAATGTTCTCAACCAGGCCCGACTCGGACAACACGTCATTGTCGAAAAACACGCAGTCGCGCGTCACCCGAAACCGGCTGACGGTAGCTGCTTCCGAGCACGCCAGCAGCTGGTGCACCATCACCATGGGCGGCTTTTGCGGCAGCAGGGCTAACAGGTCCTGTTCTTCGGCTATCATCAGGCGGCTTTCCAAAAATCGTAGTAGTTAAACCATTGCTCGGGGTAGCGCTGCACCATGTGCTCGAGGTGGGCCACAAAGTCGGTGGCAATGTGCCGGGACGTGTCCTGGTTGGCCGGGCTGAAGTGCTTGACGGGCGTGGAGAACAGGTGGTAGTGCGTGGCCGTCTCCTTGAAGGCGTACACGTACACCATGGGCACCCGCAGCCGCAGCGACAGCAGGAAGGGCCCCTCCGGAAACAAGGCCGGCCCGCCCAGGAAGTCCAGGGGCAGGGTCTTGTTGCCGGGCAAAAACCGGTCGGCGTGCATGCAGATAAGCTCGTTGGCCGCCAGCGCTTCGTTTATCTTGAAGATGTGCGACAGGTCGTTGCCGATGAAAATAACTTTGAAGCGCTTGTCGGCCCGGGTTTCGAGGTACTGCTTGATGTTTTCGTCCTCGCCGTCGTACATCACCACGTTCACGGGGGTGTTGAGGTGGTGCAGCATCTGCCCGGCCACTTCCCAGTTGCCGGCGTGGGCGCTGAGCAGAATGCCGCCGCGGCCCAGGCTCACCATTTCCCGCAGGTGCTGCTCCCCGTCGAAGTGAAAGGTGAAGCCGTCCGAGGCACCCGCCAGAATGGCGAACTTATCGATGAGGGTCTGCCCGAAGCGGAAGTAGTTCACATACAGCAGCCCCAGGGCTTTGAGCAAGGAAAACTTCAGCCGCTCCTGGTAGAAGCGCAGCATGGGAGCCGAGCTTTTCCAGGAAAACAGGAAGTAGTAGCTGGCCACAAACAGCAAAAGGAAATAGGCCGCCCGGACGCCGAAGGTGTTGATGAAAAACCCGAAGATTTTATAGCCCGTGACGTTGGCCTTGGATTTCCCCTGCCATTCTTTACTCATCCTGCAAGCCTACTTTGGCGATGATGTAGTCGTAAAAATCCTGGAAGGTCTTGATGCCCGGGAAGTCCTCGGGCTTCACCTTGAAGCCGAAGTTGCTTTCGGTCATCACCACCAGGTCGATGTAGTCCAGGCTGTCGAGGCTCAGGGTTTCGGCCAGGCTGGCTTCGGGGGTGATGGTGTCGATATCTACCTCGAATTCGTCGGCCAGGAATTCGTTGATGTTGGATATAATCTCGGCTTTGGATTTCAGCTTGGCTTCCATTTCGTAACAATAAGGGATGAGTTGGTTCCTCCAAACCCAAACGAGTTGGACAGGAAGGTGTCGATTTTCTTTTCGGTGGTTTTGCTTACGATGTTCAGCTTGGCCGAGTCGTCGTCGGGGCTCTCAAAGTTGATGTTGGGGGCCACAAAACCTTCCTGCATCATGAGCATGGAGTACACAATCTCGCTGGCGCCGGCCATCCAGCACTCGTGCCCGGTCATGGACTTGGTGGAGCTCACGGGCGTGTTGTGGGCACCAAACAGCTCGTAGATGGCCTTGGCTTCGCTGGCATCGCCGGCCGGGGTGGAGGTGGCGTGGGCGTTGATGTAGTCCACGGCCGAGGCCGGAATGCCGGCGTCGGTCAAGGACTTGCTCAGGGCCCGCACGGGGCCTTCCACGGTGGGGTTGGAGATGTGCCCGCCGTTGGAGGAGAAGCCGTAGCCGATGATTTCGCCCAGGATGGTAGCCCCCCGGCGTTGGGCCGACTCCAGGCTTTCGATGATGACCGTGGCCGCGCCCCCGCTGGGCACCAGCCCGTCGCGGTTGCGGTCGAAGGGCCGCGAGGCCTTGGCCGGCTCGTCTTCGCGGATGGAGAAGGCCGACAGGGCGTCGAAGTTGCCCATGCAGTACTTGTTGATTTCCTGGGCCCCGCCGCAGATAACCATGTCCTGCAGGCCGCTCTTAATCATGAGGTAGCCCATGCCGATGGCGTGGGAGCCGCTGGCGCAGGCCGCACTCAGGGAAAGGTTGATGCCTTTGAGGGCGAAGATGGTGGCCAGGTTCATGGTCACCGTCGAGTTCATGGTCTGGAAAATCGAGCCCGAGCCCAGCAGGGTGGTGTCTTTCTTTTCCCGAATCAGGTCGATGGCCTCAATCACGGGCTGGGCCGAGCTGTCGTTGCCGAAGATGATGCCCACCTCGTTGTTCTTGAGGTAGTCCAAGTCCAGGCCCGCCAGCTTGAGGGCTTCAATGGTCGACATGTAGGCGTACTCGCCCTGCTCGGGCAGGTTGATGCGGGCGCGGCGGTCGAGCACGCCCTTGAGCGCGGGGCGGTCCACCATGCCCGTCAGCCCCGAGCGGTAGCCGAAGTCCTTGCGTTCCTGGTCGACGATGATGCCGGACTTGCCGGCGTACAGCGAGCTTCTGACCTCCTCGAGATTGTGCCCGATGCAGGAGTAGATGCCCATGCCGGTAATAACGACTCTGTTCATGGAGCGGCTATTTTAAGAGTATAAACCACCGTTAATAGAAAGTACCTCGCCCGTGATGTAGGAGCTGCCCGGCGAAGCCAGGAAGCCTACCGCTTCGGCTACTTCTTCGGGCTGGCCGAAGCGCCGCATGGGAATCATATTCACCAGCTCCTTCTCGTTGAGGTCGCCGGTCATGTCGGTTTTGATAAAGCCCGGCGCCACGGCATTCACCGTGATGCCGCGGCGGGCCACTTCCTGGGCCAGGGCCTTGGTGGCGCCAATCAGGCCGGCCTTGGCCGAGGAGTAGTTGGTTTGGCCGGGCAGGCCCTTCTGGCCCGACAGCGACACGATGTTGATGACGCGCCCGAAGCGGGCGGCCAGCATGTCGTTGATAACGTGCTTGGTAACGTAGAAGAAGGAGTCGAGGCTGGTGGAAATCACGCCCTTCCACTGCTCCTCCGTCATCCAGATAAAGAGGTTGTCTTCGCGGATGCCGGCGTTGTTGACCAGCACGGCAATGGACTTGCCCTTGTTGGCTTCCACCCAGCCGCCCAGCACCTCGTCGGTCTGGGCTTTGCTGGCCACGTCGAAGGGCAGGAGCTCGCACTCCACCCCGTGCTGCTGCACCAGCTCCCTGGCCACCTGGGCCTCGCTGTGGTTGGAGCGGTAGTTGAGCAGGATGTGGTAGCCCATAGCGGCCAGCTTGACTGCTACGGCGCGGCCAATGCCTCGGGAGCCTCCTGTAATTAAAGCGTATTTCACGGGTTGGGGCGGGGCGTAAGCGGGCCTAGAGCAGGCCCAGGTCTTCGGACTTAATCAGGGCAGTAACCTTGCGCAGGTTGAAGAAGTGCGGCTGGTCGGCCACAACTTGCGGAAATACGCTGCGCACTTTCTGGTAGAGGCCGTAGCAGCGGGGCGACAGGCGCTCGGCGTGGCCCAGGCAGTCGATGGCCTGCATCACGGCCACGGCGTGAATGGCCAGCACCTCGGCGGCATTGTGCAGCACCTTGCGGGCCATAACCGCCGCGTTGGTGCCCATGCTCACGATGTCCTGGTTGTCGTTGTTGTTGGGAATGCTGTGCACGTACACCGGCGTGCACAGCGACTGGCACTCGGCCACGGTGGAGGTAGCCGTGAACTGCATGCCCTGCAGGCCGAAGTTCAGGCCCAGCTTGCCGGCGTTGATGAAGGGCGGCAGCTTCTGGTTGAGCTTGTCGTTGAGCAGGTAGTTGAGCTGCCGCTCGCCCAGCATGGCCAGCTTGGTGAAGGCCACCTTCAGCTTGTCCATCTCCAGGGAAACGTAGTCGCCGTGGAAGTTGCCGCCGTGGTACACGTTCTCGTTTTCGAAGTCGATAACCGGGTTGTCGTTCACCGAAGCTACTTCGTTGAGCACCACCTTCTCGGCCTGTCGGAAGGTGTCGAGCACCGGGCCCAGAATCTGGGGTACGCAGCGCACCGAGTAGTACTCCTGCACTTTGTCCTTGAGGTAGTCGGCCCCCAGGTTTTCTTCCCGGTACAGCACCTGCTCGCGGCTGCGCACCAAGCTGGAGCCCTGGTTCAGCTCCCGCAGCAGGCCGGCAATGGCGGCCTGGCCTTCGTGGGGCTTCACGGAGTTGAGCTCGTGGGAGATGGAGTCGTCGTAGGCCTCCACCAGCTGATTGATGGTAGCCGACAGGGCCACGCTCCAGTTCAGCAGCTTGCGGGCTTCGAGCAGGTTGACCACGCCGATGCCCGACATGGCCGAGGTGCCGTTGAGCAGGGCCAGGCCCTCGCGGAAGTGAATGGTGAGCGGGCGCAGGCCTTCCTGCCGGAAAGCGTCGGCGGCCAGCTCAATCCGGCCCTTGTACAGCACTTCGCCTTCGCCGATGAGAGCCAGGGCCAGGTGAGCCAGCTGCACCAGGTCGCCGCTGGCGCCTACGCCGCCGTGCTCGTACACGCAGGGCAGCACGTCGCGGTTGATGAGCTCGCGCAGCAGGTACACTAGGTCGGTATGAATACCGGAGTAGCCCCGCATGAAGTTGCAGAGGCGGCTCAGCATCAGTGCCTTGGTTTCCTGGGGAGGCAGCAGGTTGCCCAGGCCCGTGCAGTGGCTGCGGATAAGGTTGTACTGCAGGTCGTTCAGGTCGGCATCGGCAATCTTGTACTGGGCCATCGGCCCGAAGCCCGTGTTGACGCCGTAGATGAGCTTGCCGGTGGCGAACTTCCGCAAAAACCGGTAGCTGCTTTCCACGCGCTGCAGGGCGCTGTCGGCCAGCTCAATGCGCGCATGGTCGGTCAGGATAGCCTGAAAGTCCTGCAGGGTAAGCGGTGTTTCGCCCAGCAGTACCGCTGGCCGTTCGCTTACCGAGGCAGGAACCGGAGCGCCGTTTGAGCTGTAGCCGTTGTACATATCTGTGGAAGAGGTTATTAACTGGTAATATGTTGTAATGTAGGGGCTCAGGTGAGGCATGAAAAGCTTTCGCAACAAGCCCCACTTGATTTCTTTAGTAAATCGACATAGCTGTAACCGTACAAAAGTACCATTATTCTATGAAAAGCCGAAGCCTTTTCTCGGCTCATTTCGCTGTTGCTGCCTGGAAAATGCGCGGGTATCTACAGGTTAGAGCAAATCGCGCAGGGTTTCGTTCCGGGGTAGTACAACCGATTGCACAAAAGTTGAAAGACACAGCCCCGGCTATACGGGCGAAGGGTGTCAGTGCAGTGAGCTGGAATAGGACTACTTGAGGAAACCGTGCGGCAGCTTTCCGGTTTGCCACTGCTTTATGAGCGGTACTGCCTGCAGCGGCTACCCCAGGGCCCTAAACAGACGAAGCCCGAAGCTGTTGCTTCGGGCTTCGCATAAGAGATTGCAGCCAATGCTGGCGACGGCCTTAGAAAGCCTTCTTTTTCACCAGGAAAGCTCCCAGCGACTTGCCGGCTTTGGCGTACGACTCGGAGATGCGCGAGCCGGCATCGAAATCGTAGCCCATGGCATCACGGCCCGGCGACTTGGTCATGGCGATAACAGCCTCAGGGTTGGTGGTACCGGTTTTTACGAATACGGCTTCCATGTTCGTGTAGGCGGGCATGCGCATCACGCCTACGTTGAAGCCTGGCTCGGTGAAGGTGGTTTTCAGGATGAGGGTGTAGGGTGCATCGGGGAACTTGCCGGCCTTCACGCCTGCATCCTCGAGACGCTTGTTCAACAGCTCCTCAAATTCGGGCTGGTAGCGCTGCTCGCGGGCGCCCAGCCAGTTTTTCTTCCAGGTATCGCCCTTGCCGGCTTCTTTCTGGTTGTGCTCGCTTACTTTCTTGTCAACGTAGTCCTGCTCCGTGCCTTTGCCCACCATCATGTTGTCGTAGGTATACACGATGTTGATGTTTTTCTGCCCTTTGAGGAAATCCAGCTTGCCGGATTTCATGTCCATGGATTGGGCGAAGCTGCTGTAGGACAGCAGGGATAGCAGGGCTACTGCGAGGGTTTTTGCAATTTTCATGCGTACTAAGGTTTAAAGGTGATGTATAAGTGGAAACTCTTTTTTTGCAGAAAGACCAGAGTAGTAGCCTAAGCTAACTAGCAGCATAGTTTGCGACTGTAAATCTAGAGAATATTCCTGCCGTCGCAAAAAAAGCTTGCCCTGCCGGTTGGCCGCCCCCGTCTAAGGGGATGAAATCGGCCGGGCCCAGAGCCTCAACCCTTGGGCTCCGTCTGCGTTGAGCAGGAAAATTCATAGCGCGTGACTTCCCCATTTTTTTTTCGGCTTATCGCTGCCGTGGCCCTGCTGCAGGCTGGTACGGCCTGTTTCCGCAACACGCCCCGGCAGGAGGCGGCCATGGCCGGTAGTAGCCGCGAGCCGCAGGTGCTGGGCCACGCCGGCTCCGGCTTTTTCACGCCCCTCAGCCCGTTCAATCCCTGGCCGCCGAGCAGCCTGGGTGGCATCCTGCACGCCCTGCAGCTGGGAGCCGACGGGGTGGAGGTAGACGTGCAGCTCAGCCAGGACAGCGTGCCTATGCTCTACCACGACGTGCGGCTCGACAACATCAGCACCGGTACCGGCTGCGTAAGCCAGTATCCGGCCGCGCAGCTGGTGCAGCTGCGCTACCGCGGCGGCAGGCCCTACGACTGGTTTCAGCAGGAGCGGCCGATTACGCTCGATACGCTGCTGGTGCGGCTGCGCCGCCGGCCTACACTGCCCGTGCTGCACATCGACCTGCACGAGCGCGACCACTGCGCCGCCCCCGGCCACGAGTACGACCGGGTGCCCGCCCTGGCCCGGCAGCTGGCCCGCCGCTTCCGCTCCTGGCCCCCCGAGCGCCTGCTGATTCTGTCCATGGAGGTGAACACCCTGCGCCAGCTGCGGGCGCTGCTGCCCCAGGCCACGCTGGGCCTGGAAATCACGGCCGACGACTTCGACAGCCACCTGCGCACGGCCATCACCGAAAAGGTGCAGGCCGTGGTGCTGGATGCCGACAAGGTGACGCCCGCGCAGGCGGCCCAGGCGCGGGCCGCGGGCCTGCAGGTGGTGGTGTTCGGCGGGCGCTCCACCGGCGACATCAAGCGCCTGCTCGAGTGCCGGCCCGATGCCATTGAGGTGGACAACGTGGGCCGGCTGCGGGCCATTCTGAAAAACCGGCGTAGCTAGTGCAGGTTTCAGGCTGGTGTACTGAGGTAAAAGTTGAGAGGCAATGAGGCGGTTCTGTTTTTTAACTTCTGTCTGCTAGCCGCTAGCGTGGCCGCCAGGCAAACGTGAAAACAGGCGCGCCGCTCAGGGTACCAGCCGGGCTGAGTACCGGCTGCCACGACGGGGCAAAGCTGATGTCTTTGGGCTTGCGGCCCCAGCGGTTGCGGTGGGTGAGGTAGCCCAGGTGAGCGGATAAGATGCCGAAGCCGGCGCCGGCAATGACGTCGCTCTGCCAGTGGGCATTGTTTATCATGCGCAGCAGCCCCACGCTGGTGGCAATGGTGTAGGCCCCGATGCCGTACCACTGGCTTTTATCCCGAAACTCGGTGTGCACGATGCTGGCGGCCAGAAAAGCCTGGGCCGTGTGGCCCGAGGGAAAGCTGAGGTTGTCGGACTTGTCGGGCCGCTCTTCGCCCACCAGATTCTTTACCGCGAACGTAGTGGCCAGCATTATCAGCTCGCTTTTCAGCACGATAAGGCCCACGTTGAGGCGGTCGTCGCGTGACTCTACCCCGGCCAGGGCCACGGCGCCCAGCTCCAGGTAGGGCGCAAAGATGAGGTAGTCGTCGAGGCGGGTTCGGTAGGTGGGGAAGAGCTGGTGAATGTCGTAGTGCGCGTCGGAGTTGGTGTAGAAGCCGCGGTTGTTGGCGTGCAATGCCCCGTAGGTAATGAGCACGGCCGGAATGGCTGTGGCGCGCACCAGCTTGCCCTTGTACCAGGGCTTTGGGGCTGACGGGGCGCCGGCCGTGTTTTCGTACTTATGGGCAGTATCGGCCGGGGCCGTTGCCGGTGGCATCACCTGGGCGAAGGTCTGCGCGGATGTGCCCGCCCAGAGAGCCAGCGCAAGCGCAAGGTGAGTAATGAGCCTGGTCATTTCAACTAGGAGAGAAGGAGGAGAGAAACAAGGGAACATCTATGCGCAGGCCCTGACCTTGGGCTGCCCTGATGAAGGCAAGGACAGATGGTTGTTGGCACGACCATGGTCTCCATTTTTGCGGCCAATACCAGCAAGCTCCCAACTGGCTCAAAGAAAGCGAAAGTGGAAAGGACTAACGCCGGGATTAGACAAACTTTTTTTCCACAGGACAGTAGTACCGTTTCTCCAAACTCTTATACCTGACTTTTCTTTGACTAACTCGAGTTTTCAGTCGGCTGCCGTAAAAACGGCCAAAGTCCTGGGCTATACTGCCGGCGCGGTAGCGGGCGCGCTTTCGCTGTATCTGGCTTCCTCTTATGTGTTGTCTCGCATTCCCGTACCGAAAACCAGCACCGACCCGGAGCAGGACGTCGACATCTACATCCTTTCGAATGGCGCGCATACCGACATCGTGACACCAATCACGAACGAGGTCATGGACTGGAGCCCGTTTATTAAGCTGGAAAACACCCGGGCCCAGGCGCCCGGCATGCAGTACCTGGCCTTTGGGTGGGGCGACAAAGGCTTTTACCTCGATACGCCTACCTGGGCCGAGCTGAAGGTGAGTACCGCCATCGAGGCCATGTTCTACCTGGGAACCTCGGCCATGCATACTACTTTCTACCGGGAGATGACGGAAGGGGAGCAGTGCATCCGTATTCGCATCAGCAAAGCCGACTATGGCAAGCTGGTGGCGTACATCAAAAACAGCTTCGACTACGATGCCGACGGCAACATCATCTGGATAGCTGGCCACAGCTACGGCGATGATGACTCCTTTTACGAGGCCAAACGGACCTACAGCTTTCTCTACACCTGCAACACCTGGGCAAACAATGCCCTGAAAGCCTGCGGGCAGAAAGCCAGCCTATGGACGGCCTTCGACACGGGCATCTTTTACCAGTACAATGGGTGAATGGGTGAAGGGCAGAATGAGTAAATGCAAATTGTTTATTCTCCCATTCTCCCATTCTCCCATTCACCCATTCACCCATTTCCTCTATGTGAGCTGCGGGCTTTTTCCAGCACCGATACGATTTCCAGGTATTCCTGGTGGAGTTCGGACAGTCGGGCTTGCGGAATAATTTCGGCCTCGCCTAGCATCTCCAGCCAGAGCTGGCTTTCATCGGCTTCTTCTACGCAGACGCATAGTTTGGCATACTGCTCTTTGCCCGACCTGGCACGGCACACCGCTCGGTAATTAGCCGCTACTGATGTGGCTGAACGCAGCAACTGTTTGCCTAATACCTGCGCCTCACCAGTGCCAGGTAAGCTTTGATACAATTTGATGACCCGCAGCGCAGCAGCTTTAGTCCGATGCCGGAAGGAATTGATAAAGTCAACCTTCGAAGAAGTATTCATGAGAAAAGGTAGAATAGGAAAGTAGCGTATGAGCTGAAGGTAGAGTATGTGCGAACACAATCACCATTCACCCATTCACTCATTCACCCATTGCTCTCCGCATCCGGTAGCAGTTCATAGCTGTGTCACCTAGTAGCTTAATAAGCTGGTAGTTGGCAATGGCACCCACCGGCGCGCCAATTACGGGCAGCAGCTGGGCCAGCTTGGCCAGGTCGATGTAGTCGCGGTACTCCTGCTGAAAGGTGCGCCAGTCGAAGTCGGCCGCTTCGGCCGGCAGGGTCTGGCGGTAGGCTTCCCAGTCGGCCAGGCGGCGGTACACCAGGTTGCGGTTGTGCTGGCTGGAAAAAGCCAGCTGCATGATGTAGAGAATGTAAAGCCGCTCGGTGTAGTCCTTCACGTCGTGCCCGTAGAGGGCTGCAATGTCGAACAGCAGCTTGAGCTTGATGGCCAGCAGCAGGGGGAAGTCGGCCAGTCCCACGAAGAAGCCGGCGGCGCCGGTGGCCGCGCCCTCGGCCGCCGCGGTGGTGCGGTAGTAGGCTATGCGGGTGCGCACGGCCGCTTCCCGCTCGCTGAAGCCTGCATCCTGCAAGGGCTTGCGGGTGATGTAGGTAGAGCCAAACAGCACGCCCCGCACCATCTGCTTGATGACCACGGTAATGGCCTGGTGGACTTTCTCAGGGATAAAGCCGTTGAGCTTAACCTGAGTAGCCCGGGTGAAGCGGTGCCAAAGCGTAGGCCGGCGCTGCATGCGCTGCTGCCACGCGCGCAGCTCCACGGCAGCCTGGTGTTCTTCGGGTGTTGTCATAGGAATGCGGCGTTCAGGTGACCTGCGAAGGGGCGGGCTTTTCCTTCGGCAAGGCCTGCCAGGTAGCAGGGTAGATAAAAGCAAGCAATGCTAAGCAGGAGGACGCGAAAGTAGGGCCCGCCGATGCCAGGCCCCCGTGCAAAACCTTGCTGCGTATGGATATGAAAATGGTGAAGCCTTTTTCCCTGGTTTTTTGTTATCCGAGCATGTCCGACTCTTCCTCTCCTTTCCGCCGCCCTGACCTGCTTCGCCTTGATTACGATACGTACCGGGCCCTGCCCGCCGTGGCCAACTCCGACCTCTCGCGGCTGCGCGACGCCCTCGAAGGGCGGGCGCCCCGGCCCAAGGGCGGTAGTAATGAAGGAGCTATGGAGTTCGGCACTGCTTTTCATACCGCGCTGCTGGAGCCCAGCAACTACGTAGCCGGGCAGCCCGGCCTGAATGACACCCTGGTGTGGTGGCTGGTGGAAGGCGTGAAGCTGAACTCCCAGCTGGCCGCCATGCTGGAAAAAGGCATTGCCGAGCCCAGCTGCCTCTTTACCGAGCCCCTTACCGACACGCTCTGTAAGCTGCGCGCCGACCTGGTGCTGGACGTGCCCGGCGAGCCGTTCACCATCGTCGACTTCAAAACCACCATTGCCCGCGATGCCGAGCACTTCCGCATGCAGTGCTCCAACTACGATTACGACCGGCAGGCGGCCTTCTACACCGATGCCCTGCGGGCCGAGCGGTTTCTGCTGGTGGGCGTGCAGAAGCTGGAGCCTTTCGGCGTGTTCGTGGTGGAGGTAACCGAGCAGATGCTCAACGAGGGGCGCGCCAAGTACCAGCGCCTGTTGCGCCTGTTGAAGGCGCCCGCTACCGCGCCCTACTACCGGGCCGATGCCGTGCGCGCCGCTGTGGATGCGCTGGGGCTGGGCGAACAGGAGGGAGAAGGCGGAGTTGCTTAAGCTGGCCCGGGTGCCAGCCATTATAAGCCGTAACGCGAAGTTGTATTTCGCGTGGCGCGAAGCGCCAATTGGTCCCCGCGCCGAACCCGTGACTCCCTGCTGACTAGTCGCGGCATGGCTGTGCACAGCTACACGCATGCCGGCGGTGGAAACCGGGCTACTACTCTTCGCCAAAAAATATTTATTGACTGGAATAAGCCATGCCCCGCGGGCATGCTCGTGGTGGATTGTGCCTACTGAGCTTGGCCAAGCATCTCTACCAAGAGAATGAAGCCGTTCGATTGGATGGCTCCCCCGGGCAAGTTGCACCGACTGCGCATGTAGCTCCGCGGACACCAGATGACTATAACGCTCTGTTTTTCAGATTTATGACTTTGTACTGGCTCAAAGTCTTGCTGAGCATTGTGAACAATGAATTCAAGGTGCCAAGACAAGTAGAAGGGAACTTACTTACTAGTTAGTAAGTAAAATAAATTCCCTTACCTTTGGCCCGTTATGGCAAGCATAAACGCTCCCAACGCCCCCGCTCTGGTACCCGACACCCGGACCCGCATTCTGGACCTGGCCGAAAGCCTGCTGCTGGCCCGCGGCTTCAATGCCTTTAGCTACCAGCACATTGCCCGCGAGCTCAACATCAAGCCGGCGGCCATTCACTACCATTACCCCAGCAAAGACGACCTGGGCACGGCCATTGTGAGCCGGCAGCTGCGCCGCCTGCGCAAGTGGCGCGACCTGCCCCGCGTAACCGACCTCCGGCCCAACCAGCAGCTGGAAGCCTTGTTCGCCGTGTACGATACCCATCTGAAGCAGAACATCCGGGTATGTCTGTTCGGGGCCCTGGCAGCCGACTTCCAGACCCTGCCCGCGCCCATGCAGCAGGAGCTGCGCACCTTCAACCGGGAGCTGACGGAGTGGGTAGCCGAGGTGCTGGCGGCCGGGCGCGCCACCCAGACCATCCGATTCGTCGGCAGCCCCGCGGCCAAGTCGGCCCAGCTGCTGACCACCCTGGCCGGGGCCCTGCAAGCCGCCCGCGTGCACGACGAGACGCCCTTTCAGCTTATCGTCGGCCAGCTGCGGCTGGAGCTTTTTCCTGCCTGATTAGCGCCTTTCGTTGCGTCCCAGCCTTGGCCTGCTGCCCTTGGTTCACCTTTCATCCCCTTTGCCATGACCAACACCTATTCGCCGGCCCATGAGCTGTTCAAGGCCACCGAGAAAAGTGCCGCCTCATCATCGGTGCGCTACCCTTCGCCGCCCCCGGCGCTGCGCTGGCTGCGGCTGCAGTTTAAGGTGCTGGGCCGCCTGGCGCCCGAGCTGGCCTTCCGGCTGCAGTGGAAGCTGTTCTGCACGCCCCGCCGCCTGCCGGTGAAGTCCTGGGAAGGGCCCGCCCTGGCCGGGGCCCGCCGCCGCACGGTATCCAACTCAACCGGCCCGGTACAAGTGTATGAGTGGGGGGCAGCGGATGCCCCCGCTGTGGTGCTGGTGCACGGCTGGGAGCACCGGGCGTCGTTCTGGCACGCCTGGGTGCCGCCGCTGCTGGCGGCCGGCTACCGCGCCGTGGCCCTGGATGGCCCCGCTCACGGCGCTTCGGCCGGCCGCATGGCCACGCTCACCACCTTTGGCAGCGCCGTGGAGGCCGTGCTGGGCACGGCAGGAGAGGTTCAGGCCATCGTAGCCCACTCCTTCGGGGCGGCCGTGGTGGCCGGCCTCCCGGTGCAGCTGCCCGGCAATGCCCCTTTGCCCCGTCTGGTGCTGCTGAGCGCGCCCGAAAGCCCCCGGGAGGTGGCCAGGCGCTTTGCCCAGCTGCTGCAGCTGCCGGTGCCGAAAACGGTGGCCCGCTTTGCCCGCCACATCCACGAATACACCGGCCGCGAAGCCGACTCCTTTGCCATTGCTGCCGGCGGCCCCACGCTAGGTGCCGAACAGATTATGCTGCTGCACGACGAGCACGACGCCATTGTGCCCTTCCACGAAAGCCTGCAGATTGCCGCCGCCTGGCCGCAGGCCGTGCTGTGCCCCACCCGCAGCCTGGGCCATAACCGCATTCTGCGCGACCCGGATGTGGTGCGTAAAGCGGTGGAGTTTATCAGGCACTGAGTTGTCAGTTGTCAGTTGTCAGTTGTCAGTTGTCAGTTGTCAGTTGTCAGTTGTCAGTTGTCAGTTGTCAGTTGAACGCAATAGGTATATAGAGCAGTATCGTCTTAGGAAGAAGGAAGAACGTCATGCTCATCTGGCCTCTGCTCTTCTAAGCATCGCTACCACGAGATTAAACTCTTTTGACTGGAATTACTGCTGTGGGCAAGATGCTTCGACTCCGCCTTCGGCTCCGCTCAGCATGACGTGCTAAAGACTTTCTCAAAAGTCTGACAACTAACAACTAACAACTTGAAACACGCCAAAGCCGGCACCCCTTCCGCAGTAGAGTACGGAGGGTGCCGGCTTTTTCACGAGTGATAAGTCGAATACGATGCGGACGGCTGTCAAACGGAGCCCGGGCGCTTAAATTGTTTCGTGGCCTTCGGCGGCCAGGGTGCGCAGCACCTCGCGGATGCCTTCGGGCTCGCGCATGAGCTGCGCTACGTGCTGCAGGTAGTCGGCCTCGGCGCGCAGGTGGCGCTTTAGCTGGCGCAGCTCGGCCTCCTGCTTTTTACCGGTGCTGCCGGCAAAGCCATTGGGGCCGTACTTGAGGGCCTGCAGCTGCAGCTTGAGCTCGGTTTGCTGCTGTTGCAGGGCTTTGGTGAAGCTCATCAGTACTTCCTCCGTGTCGGTATCGTTGGGGCCCGTCTCGGCCAGCAGCTGCAGCAGGGTGTACAGGTCGTTGGCCTCGTAGGCTTCGGTGATGCGCTGCATTCGCGCCGTCTTTTGCTGCTGCAGGGCGGGGTCGCGCTCCAGGTCGGGGTGGTTGGCACGGGCCAGCTGCCGGTACACCGATTTGGTGTTGGAAAGCAGGCGCTGCTGCTCCTGATAGGCAGCCTGCTCGGCCGCTTCCTGGGCTTTTTGGGCTTTGGACTTGCGACGGGCCCGGGCCTGGGCCGCGGCCTGCTCATGCGGGAGGAGGTGGGGGTCGACGGGTTCCGGCGCTGGGGTTTCCTGCCTGGTTTCCGGCTGGCCTGCGCTAGCCGAGCCATAACGCTGCAGCACCTCCGCCTCGTCTTCGCCAAACCGGTCCTGCAAGGCCCGGGCATTGCCCAGAATAAACTCCGTAAGCTGCCGGTGCTCGGCCCGGCTGAAGTAGGGCAGGAGCAGGGCATTTTCCAGCGGGGCATACAGGGCCCGCCGTGCCGCTACCACCGTGCCTGCCACCGGCCCCACCTGCTGCCAGTACCGCCGGCGCGCCTCGGCCTGCTCGGCCCGCAGGCTGTGCAGCTGCTCCCGCAGGCTTTCTACCGCCAGAATGGCCTGGCGGAAAGCCTGGGCGGCGGGGGTGCCCGGGGACTGCTGCCCGGTGGTAGCCGGCACCTGAATCGGGTCGGGGTGGGCGGAATCTTGCTTGCTCATACTCCTCAAAAGTACGGCGGCTTACCAGAGGGAAAAGGCCACGCGGAACGTGTTGCAGTGGGCATCCACGATGTCGGCCAGGCGCTCGGAGTAGCCCCCGCCCATGCTCACGGCCACCGGAACCTGCCGGTCTTTGCACAGGCCGAGCACGAATTCGTCGCGCTGCCGGCAGCCGACCGGGCTGAGGGCCAGCTTGCCCAGCTTGTCCGTCGCCAGCACATCCACGCCGGCCTGGTAGAAAATGAAATCGGGCTGCACCCGGGTTAGCAGCGCCGGCAGCGTGTCGGTCAGCAAGGCCAGGTAAGTGGCATCGTCCATGCCCAGGGCCAGCTCCAGGTCGAGGTCCGATTTTTCCTTGCGCAGCGGGTAGTTGGCGCCGGCGTGCATGGAGAAAGTAAACACCCGCGGCTCCTGCTGGAAGATGGCGGCCGTGCCATCGCCCTGGTGCACGTCTAAATCCACAATCAGAATTTGCCGGGCCAGGCCGTTGGCCAGCAGGTGGGCGGCGGCAATGGCCTGGTCGTTGAGCACGCAGAAGCCTTCGCCGCGGTCGGCAAAAGCGTGGTGGGTGCCACCGGCCAGGTTTAGCCCTATGCCATCCTGCAGGGCCCGGCGGGCCGACTGCAGCGTGCCTGCGCTGCTGCTCAGCGAGCGCAGCACCAGCTGGGGGCTTTGGGGCAGGCCCAGGCGCCGCACTTCGGCGGCCGACAGCTGCTGCTCGCGCACCTTGTACCAGTATTCCGGGGTATGCACCCGCAGAATATCAGCTTCGGCGCAAAGTCCGGGGTCGTAGAAATCGGTTTCACTGGCGATGCCCTGCCAGAGCAGCTGCTCTTTAATCAGCTGGTACTTGGCAATGGGAAAGCGGTGGCCGGCTGGCAGAGTGAGGGTGTAGCGGTCGGAAGTAGCAAGACAGGGCATAGACGGGGTATAGCAGAAACAAAGCGAGCCAATCAGTCTGCAAAGCTTCCTTACAAATAAAAGTTGCAACAACTAATTAGGAGACTAACGTAAAAGCCAGAAAAAAGCCTTGGTAACTACTTAGACGAGGTTTTGCCGCAGCTGCAATTGCTAATTGCCTGCCTGAAAAGGAATAGCAGAAAAAATTATCTTCAAAAAAATTAGAAAATAATTTGCTCGTTAAAAATTATTCTTCAACCTTTGTCGCATCAAAACCACATAACTATGTACCGCCACAACTTCAACCTGCAAAAATCGGAAAGCATGCTGCCGGATTGGCAGCGTTGGCTCGGTACAAGTCTATAGGTTCAGAACCACCTGAATCTGGATGCAGCCCGGGCCCGCAAGCTCGGGTTTTTTGTTTTAAGTCGTTGTTCTTAACTGCTTAAACTCAATCATCCCATGCCAATCAGCAGCTTCATCTTCCTGCCCAAGCAAAGCCAGCGCCGGCCGAATTATGGCCCCCAGGATTGGTATGCCCGGGATTTTCTTTTTTACTGGTAGACGCGGATAGTACCTGCGTTAATTAGCAAATAGGAAAAGCCCGGCCTGTAAAAAGCCGGGCTTTTTTATTTCTGTTTCGGATAAAAAATTAATTTTTATCTGCCTGGGAGAGGTGCGTCTAATTCATAGTAAATAATTAGCGCAGTTCGGATAAGATTTAGCATTTGTTAAGTCGTTTTTACCGGAAGTTAATTCAAATCTTACGCTCTTTTTTTCTTCGCGTCATGCTGTTCTCAATGAATTTACAACGGCTCAACTACAGGCGCCTCGATAGTGCGCTTCGGGCCGGTACTCCGCCCTGGGGGTCGGTGCTGGCAGGCTTTCACCTGCTGGGTAAGCTATTGAAATTGAACGCGTCGCCCTTGATTTTTCTGGTGACGCATCCTCCTCACGTATTTTCTCTCTTGCAGGCCACTGCGGGAATTAATAAATCATGTCTAACCGAAATAAATCCTTGTCTCCGGCTGCGCTGGAGCGGGAGCGGGCAATGGCCGCGCTGGCCGGACACGTAAGCCGCCACAAATGGTCGCAAGCCCGCCTGATTAGCTACCTCTTTTCCTTTGATACGCCCCGTGTACTTTATGATGAAGTAGGGCCGCGCTCCGGACTGGCCGAGCTGTACGTGCAGTGCGTGCTGGGCCGGCCTAAGGCCGAGCGGGAGTTCACCAAGAAAGTACTGCTGGAGCTGGCCGGCAAGCGCACCGAACTGCTGGCGCGCACCGAGCTAAACAAGCCGCTGGGGCAGGTAATTGCCAACTACAAGTACCGGCGCCGCGACCTTGCCGGCTGGAGGCCTGCCAGCAAAAACCCCTTCCGACAGCTCGAAAGCCTGGTGCGTCACCTCTTCGACGAGTACGGCGACGTGCCGGCCTGGGTGATAAACACCTGGACCGAAGCGCAGGCCGACGACGATGGCATAAACACCATCGACCTGACCCTGCACCTGGGCCAGGGGCGCTCCCTGCGCAGCTTCCCGGGCCTGCCGCTGCCCCTCAGCAAAAAGCTGGAGCACTACATGCGCCAAGCCCCCGGGGGCTGCACCTTCCGCGAAGCCCTGCGCTACGCCCAGCTGGCCAGCCGCGACGCGCTGGAATGGCTGGGGCCGGTGCTGGAGTCGCGCCTGGGCCGCGAGAAAATTCAGGACGACAGCTTCTGGATGAGCGTGGTGGACTTCTTCCGGGCCACGCCCCTGGTCGATGCTCAGCACTTCGGGCCGGTGTGCGACTGGATTTACTTCAAGCGCAGCGTGGGCACGGCCACCGAGCCGGCCCAGCCCAACTTCTCGCTGAAAGGACGCAGCATGGCCAGCGTGCTGGCTTACACGGCCGCCTGGCACCGCCAGCAGGCCCGCGAAAGCCGGTACGACCCCTACGGCTACGAGTCGGCTACCTGGCCCGGCCTGCCCGTGGCCGACTTTGTGGGCGGCGTGGGCGACCTGGTGCGCATCACGCAGCTGACCAGCTACCGGCAGCTGCAGGAGGAGGGCCGCCGCCTCGGCCACTGCGTGGCTTCCTACTGGTTTTCCTGCCAGCGGGGCCGCTGCGGCATCTTCTCCCTCACCATGGGCGGCACCCGCTGCCTGACACTGGAAGTAAGTAAAAACTACACCGTGGTGCAGGCCCGCGGCAAATACAACCGCTCCATGAACGAGCAGGAGCAAAAGTGGGTGCTGGACTGGCTTGAAGCTGCCCGCCTCAGCCTGTCCAAGCACGTGGCTTAAGATTCCGGGCTTCCGGCAACGCGGTTTCCAGTAGCTGGTTGGATGATACCTAATCAACGAATCAGAAACCAGCATCCAGAACCCATATCAACTAATTAACAGACTGCCTATCGGCTCAAAACGTTTATCCTTATGCGCTTCAACTTCTTCACCCGTAACAGCCTGCCCGATACGGTAAACCACGAGGGGGCTGCCGCTTACACCCTCACGCCCCAAATGGAGCTTTACGCCGCAGTGGCTACCGCGGCCCTGGGCGAGCAGTTCTACGAAACGGCCGACACCCGCTTGCAGCGCCTGCGCGCGCTGGTGGCGAAAAACGACCCCCGCTTCGTAGCTCAGCTGGCGGTGTATGCCCGCGAGCGGCTCTACCTGCGCTCGGTGCCCCTGGTGCTGGCCGTGGAGCTGGCCCGGGTGCACAACGGCGACAGCCTGGTGGCCCGCCTGGTAGCCCGGGTGGTGCAGCGTGCCGACGAAATCACGGAGCTGCTGGCCTGCTACGCCCAGGCCAATGCCCGCACCGGGCCCAAAGTGCTGGGCCGCCTTTCCAAGCAGCTGCAGCGCGGCCTGGCCGAAGCCTTCAACCGCTTCGATGGCTACCAGCTGGCCAAGTACGACCGGGAAGGCGCGGTACGCCTGCGCGACGCCCTGTTCCTGGTGCACCCCAGCGCCAAGAACGAGGCCCAGCAGGCCCTGTTCGACCAGCTGGTGCGCGGTGAGCTGCCCACGCCCTACACCTGGGAAACCGAGCTGTCGGCCCTGGGGCAGCTGAGCTACGCCACCCCCAAGGCCCGCGAAGCAGCCTTCCGCCACAAGTGGGAGGAGCTGATTGGCAGCGGCAAGCTGGGCTACATGGCCTTGCTGCGCAACCTGCGCAACATCCTGGAAGCCCAGGTGTCGGCCGATGCCATTGGCCAGGTCTGCGCTACGCTTACCGACCGGTTTGCGGTGGCCCGCAGCAAGCAGCTGCCCTTCCGCTTTCTGGCCGCCTACCGGGAGGTGAAAAGCCTGAGCGGCGGGCCGGTGGCGGCAGTGCTGGCGGCCCTGGAGCAAGCCATTGCCCACAGCGCCGCCAACCTGCAGGGCTTCGGCCACGACACCCGCGTGGTAGTAGCCTGCGACGTGTCGAGCTCCATGCAGCAGCCCATCTCGGCGCGCAGCAAAGTGCTGCTCTACGACGTGAGCCTGGTGCTGGGCATGCTGCTGCAGAGCCGCTGCCGCAACGTCGTCACCGGCATGTTCGGCGATACGTGGAAGCGCATCAGCCTGCCCCAGGGGCCGGTGCTGCGCAACGTGGAGGAGTTCTACCGCCGCGAAGGCGAGGTGGGCTACAGCACCAACGGCTACCTGGTGCTGCGCGACCTGCTGCTGCGCCGGGAGGTGGTCGACAAGGTAATGCTGTTTACCGACGTGCAGCTGTGGAACAGCAGCGGCGACGGTGGCACCCTGGCCCAGGAGTGGGCCCGGTACCGCCGCAAAGTGGCGCCGCAGGCCCGCCTCTACCTCTTCGACCTGGCCGGGCACGGCAGCACTCCGCTCGACGTTCGCGCCGAGGACGGCGTGGCCCTCATTGCCGGCTGGTCGGATAAAGTGTTCGACGTGCTGGCCGCCCTGGAAAATGGCGGCTCGGCCCTGACGGAAATCGAGAAAATAGAGCTCTAAGCTCTGCGGCGCGGCCGGGCAATAAAGCGGAACCCCCGGCCGCTAAACAACCAATCAAACCGGTGCCGTAGCTGAGGCATGCTTCGCTACCAAGGGTAGAAGTTTGAATACTTCGGGAGCCCGGCGCCTATTGCCCGGATTGTAAGGTTTACCTCACTTAAATAAAGCTGGCACTGCTTATGCAAATACCAGCCGAAACCTTTGGGAAGATGGCTGCCCAGCCTGGGTAGTCATCGGCCGGGACGGGACCACCACGGTGGCCCGTTCCATTCCGGCCGGCTCATTTCTACTCTACAGGTGCCGTAAGCGGGCGTTACTTCGCTTGGTGAAAGTTCAGCTTTTTTGGAAGCTGCTACTCGGGTTCGATTCCCCCTCCGCGGCCCCGGCTGCGGTTGACAACGCCGGCTGTCTGTTGCCCTGTAGTGGAATGAAAAGGCCAATAGTTAACTCTAGCGGGTGCCGTAAGGAAGCGTTACTTCGGATTCTGGGGGTCGAGGGTTCGAGTCCCTCCGGGCTTCTGCCCAGAAGCCCGCAGCTCAGGGGTAGAGCGCCAGAAAAAGTCGCTCCTGCTTGTTGCCCCGCTTTTTTTCTACTCCAGTCCGGGTGTCGTAGCCCGGCCATACTTCGCACTCTTAATGCCCAGGTCGCGGGTTCGAATCCCGCCGGCAGCTGCCCCCGGGCGGCGGCCGTAGCTCAGCCCGGTAGAGCAGGATATGGAGGCCGGGCGCCAGTTGCCCCGGGCTGGATTTTTACTGCTGCCGGATGCCGTAGGCCCGCGCTACTCCGACCTGTCTAGTCGGGCCCTGTGCCCGTATCGTGGGCCGGCTGTTGCTCCGGTATTTTTTTGAATAAGACGGCCGGTGCCGTAGCGCCGCCATACTTCGTTTGGGACGATGGGGCCGCAGGTTCGAGTCCTGCCCGTAGGTGAAAGCCGGCGGTAGCTCAGCTGGTTAGAGCACATATGTGGGCGGCGCGCCTCATTGCCCGGTCTGCTTATTCTTTTTTTTCAACAACGAGCAGGACATGCTTTAGCCGTTCTGACCGTGCATTCATCACCGTTATGGCCAACTTACTACGTGGCAACGACCTGCGCCAGCTGGGATTTCCCGAAGGCCGCGCCATTGGGCTTGCCCTGGCCCAGCTGCAGCGCAAGCATTTAAAGAAACTCTCCAAAACCGACCAGATTGCATTGCTGGGCCAGATTCTGGCTGCGCCCAAAGACTTCCTCACCCACCTCGACTGGAGCCATACCGCGGCGGCCCTGCTGCCCCCGCCCAGCCGCCACATTGGCCTGGCCGAACGCAAGGACTACGCCGTGTTCGGGGCCGAGCACATCGAGCCCGGCGCCATTCACCAGATGGAAACCGCTATGAAGCTGCCGGTGACGGTAGCCGGGGCCCTGATGCCCGACGCCCACCACGGCTACGGCCTGCCTATTGGCGGCGTGCTGGCGGCCGACAATGCCGTGATTCCCTACGCTGTGGGCGTGGACATCGGCTGCCGCATGGCTTTGTCGCTGTTCGACCTGCCGCCGGCGTATATGGAGCAGCGCACCCAGGAGCTCCGGAAAATCCTGCTCGACAACACCCGCTTCGGCAACCGCGACGGCTTCCAGCACGGGCGCAAGCTGGGCCACGAAGTGCTGGAGCGCGACGAGTTTGCCAGCATTCCCTTCCTGAAAAACAAGCAGGCCACGGCGGCGGCTCAGATTGGCACCTCCGGCTCGGGCAACCACTTTGTGGAGTTCGGAATAGTTGATGTTACCACCGAAGCCAACGAGCTGGGCGTGCCCGTGGGCCAGTACGTGGGCGTGCTCTCGCACTCCGGCTCGCGGGGCCTGGGGGCGAGCGTGGCCAACCACTACACCAAGCTGGCCATGGAGCAGTGCACCCTGCCGGCCGAAGCGCGCTACCTGGCCTGGTTGGGCCTCGACACCGAGCTGGGGCAGGAGTACTGGGCGGCCATGAACCTGGCCGGCGACTACGCCTCGGCCTGCCACGCCCAGATTCACCAGCGCCTGGCCAAGGCGCTGGGGCAGCGCCCGCTGGCGAAAGTGGAAAACCACCACAACTTCGCCTGGAAGGAAACCCTGGCCGATGGCCGCGAGGTCATCACCCACCGCAAGGGCGCCACCCCGGCCGGGGCGGGCGTGCTGGGCATCATCCCCGGCTCGATGACGGCCCCGGGCTTTATCGTGCGCGGCCGGGGCGTGGCGGCCTCCCTGGCCTCCGCCTCCCACGGCGCCGGCCGGCTTATGTCGCGCACCCGCGCCAAGGCCGAGCTGGGCGAAGCGGAAGTGCGCCGGCACCTAGCCGCCCACGGCGTGGAGCTGATTGGCGGCGGGCTGGATGAGGCACCCATGGCCTACAAGGACATCCACACCGTGATGGCCAGCCAGCAGGAGCTGGTAGACGTGCTGGGCTCGTTCACGCCGAAAATCGTGCGCATGGATGGGGCGTGATGCATTTTGAATCAGTAGAAGCAAAACTGAACGTCATGCTGAGCGGAGCCGAAGGCGAAGCATCTCTACCGCAGCAGTAATTCAATCGAAAGGATTTACTCTCGTGGTAAAGATGCTTCGACAAGCTCAGCATGACGTTCTGCTTTGTTGCTAGGATAATTTTCTAAATGCCCCAACCGTAATGGTTGGGGCTTTTTTGTGCGGATAACATCCCCCTGCGGGGGCGCGTACAGGTATTTCCCACCCTTTCCACCTCGTTATGTCTAATCAGCTGCGCGGCAACGACCTCCGCAAAATCGGCTTTCCCGAAGGGGCCGCCATAACCCGGGCCCTGGATATTCTCAGCCAGCGGGAGTTCCGCAAGCTGGACAAGGGCAGCGCCCTGGCCCTGCTCAAGCAAATCAAGGACGACCCGTTCAAGTACGTGCGCGACGAAAACTGGCGGCCCGTGGCCGAGGAGCTGGTGCCCCAGCCCTCGCGCGAAGTCGACCTCAACCCGGCCATTAAAGACTACCGCCGCTACGGCGAAGACTTTATCGAAGACGGCGCCCGCAAGCAGATGGACGTGGCCATGACCCTGCCCATCACCATCGACGGGGCCCTGATGCCCGATGCCCACCAGGGCTACGGCCTGCCCATCGGCGGCGTATTGGCCGCCGACAATGCCGTGATTCCCTACGGCGTGGGCATGGACATCGGCTGCCGCATGGCTTTGTCGGTGTACGAGCTGCCGCCGGCTTTCCTGGAGCAGCGGCGGCAGGAGCTGCGCAAGATGCTGCTCGAAAACACCAAGTTCGGCAACAAGGAAGTGCACAAGAAAACCAATGTGGACGACCCCATCTTCGACCGGCCCGAGTTCCGGCAGATTGGCGTGGCCCGCGCCAAGCTCGACTCGGCCGTGGCCCAGCTGGGCTCCTCGGGCTCGGGCAACCACTTCGTGGAGTTCGGGGTGGTCGACATTACCGACCCTAGTAACGACCTGAAGCTGCCCCTGGGGCAGTACCTGGGCGTGCTTTCGCATTCCGGCTCCCGAGGGCTGGGGGCGGCCATTGCCCAGCACTACACCAAGCTGGCTATCGACAAGTGCAGCCTGCCGCCCCAGGCCCGCTACCTGGCCTGGCTGGGCCTCGACACGGCCGAAGGCCAGGAGTACTGGGCGGCCATGAACCTGGCCGGCGACTACGCCTCGGCCTGCCACCACGACATTCACAAGCGTATGAGCAAGGCCCTGGGGGAGAAGCCCCTGGCCCAGGTCGAAAACCACCACAACTTCGCCTGGAAGGAAACCCTGGCCGACGGGCGCACGGCCATTGTGCACCGCAAGGGCGCCACGCCGGCCGGGCAGGGTGTGCTGGGCATCATCCCCGGCTCGATGACGGCCCCCGGCTTTATCGTGCGCGGCCGCGGCGAGCGGGACTCCCTGCAGTCGGCCTCCCACGGGGCGGGGCGCCGCCTTTCGCGCACCCAGGCCAAATCCCAGATAGGAGAAGGCGAGCTGCGCCGGCAGCTGCGCGACCACGGCGTGGAGCTGATTGGCGGCGGACTCGACGAAGCACCCGCGGCCTACAAAGACATTCACCAGGTAATGGCTCACCAGCGCGACCTGGTGGACGTGCTGGGCTCCTTCACCCCGAAAATCGTGCGCATGGACGCCGGCGGCAGCGGCAAGAGCCGGCACGGCGGGGAGTAGGCGAGGCCATCCGGCAGGTAAATTTCCGGGGAAAGATGGCCATATTTGCCGTTCATACTTTTCTACCGAATGAGAGGATTCCAGCTGATTGGGCTGCTGGCCTTGCTTTGCTTCGCGGCCAATGCGCAGGAGTACTACCTGAGCTTAGACCAGCAGACGCTCAGCGTCAAGAACCGGAATGTGGTTGTAGAGCGGGTGGTGGATGGCCGCAAGGGAAACCCTCCACTCGGAGTGGCTTTTATTGGCATGAACAATAAGGCCGCCGCCATAAAATTCCGTTATGGCCTTGAGCCGGCGCTGACTTCGTTTGTGCAGTCGCAGCTGCGGGCCCGCCCCACCGATAAGCCGGTGGTGCTTTGCCTGCGGGAGCTGCAAGTAAGGGAAACGCGCGACCTGATGCGGGGCACCGGGGAGGCCGAACTGGTGGCCGACGTCTACCTGCGTCTGCCTGACGGGTATCATTTCGTACAGCAGGTGGGCGCAGTTGCCGAGCCTTATCGGGGGTTGGACGTGACGGACTACCACGCCGTGCAACTGGCGGAGGTGCTGCGCCTATGCTTGGAGCAGCTGGGCAGAGCCGACTGGGAAGCCGCTGCCAGGCAGCCCGCCCGTACACTAGCAGAACTGCCGGCAGAGCTTCCTCGCGCGGAGGTGGGCAGCAGGAATCGGTTGGTTCCCGAAATTTTAAATACGGCCCCACGCAAGGGTATATTCTATACGTTCGAGCAGTTTCTGGCCAACCGTCCGGAGACGCTTGCTGGCCTGCGGCTAGACACGGTGTCGCGCTGGTTCAGCAGCCGCTTGGCAAAAGAGAAGTGGTACATGGTAGCCCGGGTACGCCCCATGCACCTATCCGGAGGGAAAGAGGTGCCGCTTGGAAACTCTGTCTGGGGTTTCTCGGATGGGCAGAGCCTGTACGTGCAGCACAATAAGCACTTTTATCCACTGGTGAGGCAGGGCAGCTTCTTCACCTTTGTTGGCGAAGCACCTATGGACCAGACCTACCGCGTGCTGAGGTCCGAAGCAGGGAACATGGGAGCTGCCGGGATGATAAATGTCGCGGGCGCGGTAGACCATACCGGGGAGCCGATGGCCTATGCTATTGACATGCGCACCAGTAAAATAGCACCTTATGCCAATCTGAAGGCTCCCTCCCGTATCGATACCGCTTACGTGTACGTGTACCTGCCCGTGCAGGCATCTGGCAGCAGGCCGGTGAAGGTGTACTTAAACGACCAGGAAGTAAGCGTGCTGCAGCCCGGCAGCTACCTGGAGCTGCCCTGGCCTTACCATTCTATGCCCATGCGCCTGTGCCTGGGCGGTCTGGCCATTCACAACCCCTGCCAGTACCTGGTGCCTAATACCGCCCAGCTCAATTATCTGAAAGTAAACCCGGGCCACCCGTCTGCTCCGTGGCAGTGGGTACCAGCCAGCCAAGGCGAAGCCGACCTGGACGAGCTCGACAAGCTCAAAAAGCAGCGCTAGGCTTATAATTTGAACAGTAAAAAAGCCCCGGCTATGGAGCCGGGGCTTTTCCGTACAAGTAGGAGTGGGTTTATTCCACTACCAGGCGCTTGCTGATGGTGCCGTTTGCCGTTTTGGCCAGCACGGAGTAGACGCCGGGGGCGAGCTGGTCCAGGGGCAGGGCCAGGGCCTCAGTCGCGCCGGCGGGCAGGGTACGGGTCAGCACCACGCGGCCCAGGTTGTCGAGCACCTGCACCGGGGTGGCCTGCTGCCCGCGCAGGGCCTGGGGCAGCAGCAGCGTAGCCGAGCCGTGGGCCGGGTTGGGGTACACGCTGGCCAGGGCGGCCAGCTCGGCCGGGGCAGTGGCCAGCACGCGCACCTGCGGCGAGAACACCAGGGCGTAGCGGCCGGCGGCCGGCGCGCTGGCGTCGAGGCGCAGGCTGAGCGCACTGCTGCTGCTCAGGTCGGTGTAGGCGCCGGTGAGAGCGTCGCGCAGGTAGGCGCGGTAGTTGGCGGGCAGGTTCCGCAGCGCATCTACGCGCAGGGTGTAGGTGCCGGTGCGGGCCACGGCCAGGCGCAGGGGCAGCACCATGTCGGCCCCCGTCAGGGCCGGCTGGCCGTTGATGGCCAGCAGCTCGCTGCCGGCTTCGGTGGCCAGGGTCAGGCCGTGGCTGCCGGGCAGATAGGCGGCATCGAAGGGTGCATCGAAGGCCGCCGTAGCACCTTGTTCAAAGTACACCACGGCCTGGGTGCTGGCCGTGGCGCTGCTCAGGGACAACGCCAGCTGGGGGCGCTGGTCGTTGCTGCGCTGGAAGGCCTGGTTGACGTAGGTGGTGGGCCGCTCGTCGTTGGAGAAGGTGATGCTGCCGGAGGCGCCTGGGGCGCTGGTGCGCACAAAGAAGCCCTGGCCCAGCGGCAGGATGTTGCTACCCCCGTTGGCGGCCATGCCGTTGATGTAGCTGGCGTAGGAGCCCGTGTACTGGCCGCTGCTCTTGAACACGTACAGCGCCGGCTCGATGTTGGTGAGGCGGCCGTTGCTAATCATCAGCTGCCAGTCGATAGGCGAGGGGTAGGGGTTGCCGCGCAGGTGCCAGCCGCTCTGGGGCAGGCTGCCCCGGCCCAGCCCGCTCGCGGTGCGCAGGCCATTGTTGAGGGTGCCCACAAAGTCGACGGTGGCGCTGGCGCCGATGTTGACGGTGTAGCCGCGGGTAACTTCCAGCGCGTCGGAAAGGGCGCTGGGGGAGAAGTAGCCCCGGTCGAAGTCGTTGGTCCCAACGCCCGTGGTAGTGCTCACGCGGGCCTGGTCGTAGCCGAACACGTTGGGGAAGGGCATCACGTTGTTGGGCGTGGGGGCGGCGTTAAAGGCCGGGTTCACCACGGGCGTGAAGCCGGTGGTGGCCAGGTCGGCCACCGTGCTGCCGCTCACTGGCGCAGAGTAGTGGCGGTAGCCCAGGCCCGCGTTGCGGCTGGGGTCGATGTAGCGCTGTACGGTGGTGGCGCCCACAACCTCCCCGGTGATGTTTACCACCTGGGCTGTGCCCGCGGCATCGGATAGCAAGGTGAAGGTCTGTCCGGTCACGGTCAGGTTGCCGTAGAGCACCAGCAGCTTACGCACGGCGGCCGGCGCCGCCAGGGTCACGGCCGGGGCCAGCTGGGCCGTGCCCGTGCCGATGTACAGGTTGGGGAATACGGTCATCGACGAGCCGCCAATGGTCTGGGCCGTGTTCAAATCCAGAATAACGGTGCCATTGCCGGCGCCGCTGCCTACCAGCGTGCCGCCGTTGTTGGTCCAGTTGCCGCCGGCAATCAGGGTGCCGCCATCGGCAAGGGTGAGCACGGCGCCAGCGGCAAGCGTTACGGCCCGCACCTGCTGGGGCATGGAAACCAGGGGCTGGTTGGGGGTGCCGCCGGGAACAACGATGTCGTTGGGCAGGGCCGGCACAATGGCGGGCGTCCAGTTGGCCGCGTTGCGCCAGTCGCTGCTTACGCTGCCATTCCAGGTAATGGTGGGAATGACGGCGAGGGCTACGGCCAGGTCGCGGATTTCAAAGTTGACGAGGGTGCTGGCCGGCACGGTGTTGCCGAGCTGCGTGGCCAGGCCCGTGCTCAGGTCGAGGCGGTAGGTGTTGCTGGCCCGGCTGCCGTTGGACCGTACGGCCGTCACCTCCGTCAGGTAGCCCACGTTGGTGTTGGTGCTGGGGTTGTAGTAGATGTCCAGGCCCAGGTCGGTGGGCTGGCCCACGCTGTAAGTGCCCGGCGAGCTGCCCCCGGTAACCACAAACTGCATGGTGCTTTGAATGGTGAGGGTACCGGCGTTGGGCGGGCTCTGAATCGAGAGCAGGCCGTTGTTGAGGTAGTCGATGTCGTAGAGCGTGGTGCTGGGGCTGCCCACGAAGGAGTTGGTATAGGCCACGGTGCTGATGCCGGGGTCGGCGGGGCTGCCGCCGCTGTAGCTGAGCGCGCCATCGGTGGCGGCAATGCTGCCATCGTTGGGATTGAGGCGGTAATTGGCGTCGTTGCTGCTCGTTACGCGGATACGGTCTACGGTGGGGTTAAAGTCGAAGCCAATTCGTTCGGCGGCCCCCCCCAGCTGCAGGCGGACGGCCGAGCCAACGGGCGTGACGGTGTTCAGGCCCGGGTCCAGAATATACAGCTGGGCATTGGGCGTGGGGTTAGGCAGGCTCGCATCGTAGCCCAGGGCGTAGAGCAGGTTGTTGGCGGGACGGTAGTCGATGCCCACCAGGGTCTGCCCGGCCGTGACGCCGCTGATACGAACCGGGGCCAGGGTATTGGATGCGCCGGTATTCGGGTCGATGCGAATCAGGCCCTGCGAGCCCACCGGCTCCCCCCGGAAGTTGGGTCCGGTGATGGTGCCGAGGCCAAAAATAGTCTGGGCGGAGGCCGAGAGCGAAAGCAGGCCCAGCAGGAGCAGGCAGCTCCAGATACGGCGGGCCCAGGCTAATGGGATGGTCAGTAGAGTAGTTTTCATATGATTGGGTAGGGTAAAAATGCGTCTTGAGCCCGCTCCCGTCGGGCGGCAGGCCTGTGTACGTGTTCAAGTTACAAAAAGTGGGGCAGTTACGGCGTCGAACACCTACCGTAAAGCAGTGGCCTTGTTGCAACCCAGGTAAAAAGAGTGGCGGTACTGACAAGACGGGGCCTTCACTATGGCCATGGCGGGACTTACACCCTCTTACTTGTACTGGAAGACGCCATTAAATCTTTCTCCCGTATCAATAGCAGCAAAAAAGGCCCGCCGTCCGACCAAAGTCGAACAGCGGGCCTTTTTTCGGTCGGTACTGGCTAGTCGCCTATTCCACTACCAGGCGCTTGCTGACGGTGCCGTTTGCCGTTTTGGCCAGCACGGAGTAGACGCCGGGCGCCAGCTGGTCCAGGGGCAGGGCCAGGGCCTCAGTCGCGCCGGCGGGCAGGGTGCGGGTCAGCACCACGCGGCCCAGGTTGTCGAGCACCTGCACGGGCGTGGCAGCTGCACCGCGCAGGGCCTGGGGCAGCAGCAGCGTAGCCGAGCCGTGGGCCGGGTTGGGGTACACGCTGGCCAGCTGCGCCAGCTCGGCCGGGGCCGTGGCCAGCACGCGCACCTGCGTCGTGAAGAGCAAGGCGTAGCGGCCGGCGGCACCAAGCTGTACCGACACCACGGGCGTGGCGCTCAGGTCGGTGTAGGCGCCGGTGAGGGCGTCGCGCAGGTAGGCGCGGTAGCCGGCGGGCAGGTGACGCAGCGCATCCACTTGCAGGGTGTAGCTGCCGGCCGAGGCTGCGCTCAGGCGCAGCGGCACCAGCACGTCGGCCCCGCTCAGTGCCGGCTGCCCATTGATGGCTACCGCTTCACTGCCTACTTCCGAAGCCAGCATCAGGCCGCTGGGAGCGGGCAGGGCGGCGGCGTCAAAGGCCGCGTCGAAGGCGGGCGTAGCCCCACGCTCGAAATACACCACGGCCTGCGTACGGGCCGTGGCTGTACCCAGGCTTAGCGTCAGCTGCGGACGGGTATCGGCGGCGGTGCGCTGGAAGGCCGTGTTGTCGGCCGTGGTGATGCGCTCCTGGTTGGTGAAGGTGATGCTGCCGGTGGTGCCGGGGGCGCTGGTGCGCACGAAGAAGCCCTGGCCCAGCGGCAGCACGTTGCTGCCGCCGTTGCTGCCCATGCCGTTGATGTAGCTGGCGTAGGAGCCGCTGTACTGGCCGCTGCTCTTGAACACGTACAGGGCGCTTTCCATGTTGCTCAGGCGGCCGTTGCTAATCATCAGGTTCCAGTCGAGCGGCGAGGGGAAGGGGTTGCCGCGCAGGTGCCAGCCGCTCTGGGGCAGGCCGCCCCGGCCCAGCCCGCTGGCCGTGATGGGCGTGGCGCCGTTGTTCAGCGTGCCGGTGAAGTCGACCAGCGCGCTGGCGTTGATGTTGACGGTGTAGCCGCGGGTTACTTCCAGCAAGTCAGAGAGGGCGCTGGGCGAGAAGTAGCCGCGGTCGAAGTCATCCGTGCCCATGCCGGTGGTGGTGGTCACGCGGGTCTGGTCGTAGGCAAACACGTTGGGGAAGGGCATCACGTTGTTGGGCGTGGGCGCGCTGTTGAAGGCGGGGTTCACCACGGGCGTGAAGCCGGCGGTAGCCAAGTCAGCTACGTTGCTGCCGCTTACCGGCGAGGAGTAATGGCGGTAGCCTGGCCCGGCATTGCGGCTGGGGTCGATGGCGCGCTGTACGGTGGCCGTGCCCATGAGCATGGCGCTGGCGCCGTTATTCACCACGTAGGCCGTGCTGGCCGGCGTCGAGAGCAGGGTAAACGACTGGCCCGTCCCCACGGTCAGGGTGCCGTTCAGGGTCAGGGCGCGCTGAATGGCGACCGGGCCGCCGGTGCTGGCCGCGGCCGTGCCGGTGGTCAGGTTGGGGAAGGTGGAGAGGCTGCTGCCGCCGATAACGGCGTTGGTGCCGGTCAGGGCCAGGGTGCCCGTGCCGCTGCCCATTACGCTGCCGCCGTTGTTGGTGAAGTTGCCGCCCACGCTCAGCGTGCCGCCGTTGGCCAGGGTCAGCATGGCGCCCGTGGTCAGGGTGACGAAGCGGGCCTGCTGGGCGTTGCTTACCGTGGGCTGGTTGGGCGTACCGCCGGGAATGGTGACGTCGCTGTTGGCCATGGGCACCATGTTGGGCGTCCAGTTGGCGGCCGTGCCCCAGTCGCTGCTCACGCTGCCGTTCCAGGTCAGGGCGTTGCCGGCCATGATGAAGGCCGCCAGGCCGGTTACATTCGAGCCCTGGCCGATAAGGCCGTTGTTGCTCACCGTAGCCGAGCCGCCCCCAATGCCGTTGATGGTGTACAGGTTGTCGTTGGCGCTGGCTGCCGAAGCCGCCGTGGCAACGAAGCCGGTGTTGGTGGTCGTGTTGGGCGTGTTGTAGATGTCAAAGTCGGCGCCGGTCGTCACGCCGCCCGCGGTTACGGGCGTGCCCGCCGAGCCTACCACGCCCCCGTTGGGGTTGGTCACCTGGAAGTACTGCCCGCTGTTCGAATCGAACACGAACTGCATCGTGGTGTTGGCCGAGCTCTGGTTGTTGGTGTAGGCCGCGGCCGAGTAGGTACCGGCCTGGCCGTTGAGGTTGGGGTCGGTGCTGGCAATGGCGCCGTTGTTGGGGTTGAGGCGGTAGTTGGCGTTGTTGGACGCCACCACCCGGATGCGGTCCACGGTGGGGTTGAAGTCGAAGCCTACCTGCGTGGTGCTGCTGCCTAGCTCCAGACGAATGGCCGCGCCCACGGCTGTCAGGTTGCCCGTCGTCAGGTTCACGCTGTACAGCTGGGCGTTGGCGGCAGGGCCGGCCAGGGTGGGGTTGTAGCCCAGGGCATAAAGGTTGCCATCGGCGGGGCGGAAGTCCACGCCAACTACGGTCTGGCCGGCCGTGATGCCGCCGCCGAAGTTTACGGCCGAGCGAATCACGCTGGGCGTGCTGGAGTCAAACGAAATCAGGCTGCCGCCGGCTACGGCGTACAGCAGCTGCCCGGTTACCGGGCCGGGGTTCATGGCCACCATGGAGGCCGTGGAGAGCATCACCGAAATGTCGCGCACGCTGATGCCCATGCCAATCATGCCCAGGTCGGTGGCTACCTGCGGGGTGTTGTTGGTGGGGCTCACCGCGTTCAGCATGTAGAAGCGGCTGGTGTTGGGCATGGCCGCCGAAGCTGCGGCCAGGTAGGGAATATTAGCGCTGCCGTCGAAGTAGATGTCGAAGTCGTTGATGGCGCCAATGGCCCCGCCCGCTCCGGCCCCGTTCACGCCGGTCAGGCTGCGGGAGTTGGTCAGCACCCCATCATTTGGCGGGTTCTGGAAGGAAATCAGTCCCAGGGCATGGTCCAGGGTGTAGAGGCCCGTAGCCGTAGCGCCCACAAAGGAGTTGGTGTAGGCCACGCTGCCCACCGTGGGGCTCTGGCCCGCGCCAGCATCGCCGGCGGCGTAGCTCAGCATGCCGTCGGTGGCCGCAATACCGCCGGTATTGGGGTTGAGGCGGTAGTTCATGTCGTTGGTACCTTCCACCCGGATGCGGTCCACGGTGGGGTTGAAGTCGAAGGCAATGTGCTCGGTGGCGCCGCCCAGCTCCAGGCGAATGGCCGAGCCCACGGCGGTGGCGGCCCCGGTGCTGGGGTTGATGGTATAGAGCTGGGCGTTACTGCCCCCCGTCGCGGCATCGTAGCCCAGGCCAAAGAGCTGGCCGGTGTTGGGGCGGAAGTCGGTGCCTACCAGGGTCTGCCCCGTGGTAATGCCGCTGATGGCCACCACGGTGCGCACCACGCTGGGGTTAGACGAGTCGAAGGAAATCAGGTTGTTCGACGCCGTTACCCCATACACCAGCTGCCCGGTGATGGCCGTCAGCGGGGCCGGGGCCGGAATCGACACGGCAATGTCTTCCACGTTGAAGGGCGAGGTGGCAAAGGCGGGCACGATGTTGCCGCGCAGCGTAGCCTGCCCGGTGCTCAGGTTCAGCGTGTAGAGGTTGCTCGACGAGAGGCCGGCGCCGTTGGCGGCGGTTACTTCCACCAGGAAAGCTTCATCCGTGCCGGGCGTGGTAAAGGCCGAGATGTCCATGTCGATGGCCAGGGGCGAGCCCACGGGGAAAGCCCCGAACATCACCATCAACTCGTTTACCAGCCCACCGGCGTTCGGCGGGTTTTGAATCGACAGAATGCCGCCGTTCAGCTCGTCGAAGTCGTAGAGCGTGGTGTTGCTGCTGGCCCGGTAGGAGTTGGTGTAGGCCACGGCGCCCACGCCGGGGTCGGCGGGCGTACCGTCGAGGTAGTTCAGGTCGCCATCGGTGGCGGCAATGGCGCCGTTGTTGGGGTTGAGGCGGTAGTTTTTGTCGTTGGTGCTCACCACCCGGATGCGGTCCACGGTGGGGTTGAAGTCGAACCCGATGCGGTCGGAAGCCCCACCCAGCTCCAGGCGGATGGCTGCGCCTACGGCCGTGGCAACCCCGGTGCTGGGGTCGAGCGTGTAGAGCTGGGTGTTGGTGGCCGGTGCAGCAGCAGAGCCATTATAGCCCAGGGCAAACAGCTGGCCGGTATTGGGGCGGTAGTCCATGCCCACCAGCTTCTGCCCGGCAGTTACCCCGCTGATGGGAGTGGCCAGACTGGTCGGGCTGCCGTTGGCAGCGTCGATGCTCAGAATCCCTTGCGTGCCAGCCGGTGCCCCCGCCGGGAAGAAAGGATTGCCCGCCGAAACGTTTTGGCTGAGAATGCCCAGGCCATATACCGTCTGGGCCTGCGCATCGGCGGCTCCCAGCAGCAGGGCCAGGCTCGCGGCGGTGCCCAGCAAACGACGGATGCCCCGACGTGCGGTCAGGTGCGAAAGTAAGGGTGTGTGCATGTGGAAAAGGATGTTAGGTAAGAAAAGAAAGTCTGCTTATAGCCGTAGCAGCGGCCGACCATCTACCTACGGAGCGCCCATATCATGTAGATTGCATTAATGCATTTTTAATCGGCGCGGGCGAATGCATTGCCGCTGGGCTTATAGCTGTAGCCAGAAAAACGCGAAAAGCGTCCCCGGCTTTGGTAGCCAGGGACGCTTTTCTTTAGCACGGCCAATAAGCTTATTCCACTACCAGGCGCTTGCTGACGGTGCCGTTCGCCGTTTTGGCCAGCACGGAGTAGACGCCGGGGGCGAGCTGGTCCAGGGGCAGGGCCAGGGCCTCAGTCGCGCCGGCGGGCAGGGTGCGGGTCAGCACCACGCGGCCCAGGTTGTCGAGCACCTGCACCGGGGTGGCTTGCTGCCCGCGCAGGGCCTGGGGCAGCAGCAGCGTAGCCGAGCCGTGGGCCGGGTTGGGGTACACGCTGGCCAGCTGCGCCAGCTCGGCCGGGGCAGTGGCCAGCACGCGCACCTGCGTCGTGAAGAGCAAGGCGTAGCGGCCGGCAGCGCTGCCGGGCGTCAGGTTCAGGGTTGCGGCGGCTGCGGTGCTCAGGTCGGTGTAGGCGCCGGTGAGGGCGTCGCGCAGGTAGGCGCGGTAGCCGGCGGGCAGGTTCTGCAGCGCATCCACTTGCAGGGCGTAGGTGCCGGGGCGGGCCACGGTCAGGCGCAGCGGAACCAGCACTTCGGCCCCCGTCAGTACCGGCAGGCCGTTGATGGACAGCGCCTGCGTACCGGCCAGCGTATTCAGTCCCAGGGCCTGGCCCGGAGCCAGTAGCTCTACGGCATCATACTGGGCGTCGAAGCCAGCGGTGGCAGCGTTTTCAAAGTAAACCGTGGTTTGCACCTGGCTGCTGCCGGAGCCGGCGGGGCTCAGCCCCAGGGTAAGCCGGGGGCGGGTGTCGCCGCCGCGCAGCAACAGCGGCTGGCTGCGGGGCAGTACCCGGGCCGAGTCGGTAAAGGTGAGCGTGCCGGTGGTGTTGGCTGCGCTCACGCGGGCAAAGAAGCCCTGGCCCAGGGCCAGCGTGTCGGAGCCGCCATTGTTGGCGATGCCGTTCACATAGCTGGCGTAGGTGCCGCTGTATTGCCCGCTGCTGCGAAACACATACAGGGCATTGTCGAGCCCCGAGCGTCCGAGCTCGGCCCAGCTGATAGCGGCCGCGTAGGGGTTGCCGGCAAAAAGCCAGCCGCCCTGGGCACTGGTGCTGCGCTGGCTGCTCACCATCACCGGCCCCTGGGTGGGCGTGCCGTTGAAGTCTTCCATCTGCCCGCCGGCAATGTTGACGGTGTAGCCGCGGCCGGGCGCCATGATGTCGCTGGTGGAGTTGGGGGAAAACCAGCCCCGGTCGAAATCAGCGGGCGAGTTACCGGCGGGTACCCGGCTCTGGTCGTAGCCGAACACATTGGGGAAAGGAGTTACGCTCGGGCCCGTGCTGTTGTACTGCGGGTTCACCACCGGCGTAAACGAAGCCGTGGCCAGGTCGCTGATGGGCGCGTCCTGCATGGGCGAGCTGAAGTGGCGGTAGCCCACGCCGGCGTTGGTGCTGGCGCTCACGGGGCGCTGCACCGTCACGGTGCTGCCGCTTAGGCTGCCGCGGATGGGGAGTATGCTGGCCGTGCTTTGGCCCGTAGCCAGCAGCGTCAGGCGCTGCCCGCCCAGGGTGAACACGCCGTTTTGCAGGCGCAGCGTGCCGCGCATGCTCACCGGAGCCGCCAGCGTAACGGTGGTGGGGTTGTTAATGGTCAGGCTGCCTACCTGCCCCGGCAGCGGCTGCAGGGGCGAGCCCGGCAGGGCGCTGGCCGTGCGCTGGGGCGTGCTGCCGTTAAACACGTAGTTGGCTGCCGGGTCGATGCTGTACGCCAGGAACTGCTGAAAGGGCAGCCCCTGGGGGATGGCTATTTCCACAATGGCGCCGGCCCGCAGGTTGTAGGACGTTGGCAGCGGGTCTTCAATGCCGTCGCCATTGGTATCCTGAAACACGGCCCCGTTCACCATGCCGTTCAGGGTTACCTGCAGAATGCCCCCCGATTGGACCTCCAGCCGCTGAATAAACACTTCGTCGTTGACAATAGCCCGTCCGCGGTTCTGAATGACCACCTGCGGGTAGTAGCGGTTCGGGCCCGTTTGCAGGGTTTGGGTGGTGTTGGGTGCCACCGTCACGTTGGCCATTGGCGTCATGGCCCAGGCCGGGCTGGCAAGCAGAAGCAGGAGCAGGAGCAGGGCCGAGAGAAGCTGCAGCCCTACGGGCCGAATGTTTTCTGGGCAGCCCGGGCTGCGCAACGCGGAAAGTTTGCTCATAGAAAGGTAGAGTGGTGAAAGTGAAAAAGTGAATCAGAAAGCCGGCAAAATGCCACGTGCAGGCTTACGAACCGCTTCTTTGCAGGGGTTGCGGCTTCACTGAAAAATCCCACGTTTCAATCGTCGTCCCTCCCAGTTGCTAAGGAATGTACAACTTCTACCTTTAGTTATCTATTGTGCTTAAGTGATTTTTAATTGTAATTTAATGCGTTTCACTGAGCTATAGCCAGCGCTTCAATCTGAAAATCAAAGCGGAGTTCGTCTGGATTGAACGTGCCCCCGCAGTAGGCGGGGAGCCGGCTCTCACTCTCCCGTAGCGCTACTCGTCACCTGCTGAATTGCAGCTTGGGCAAAGCACGAAGCTGGCTTGCTGCCCTAGACTACGCGTACCTCGTCGCCGAGCCGGATAATGCCGCCCTGAGCAATGTGCGCGGTTAAGCCACCGTGGCCGCGCATGGCATTGTAGCCGCCCGGCCCCAGCTCTTCTTCCATGCGCGAGCAGGGGTGGCACTCGCCCGTAATGTCCAGCACCACTTCCGCCCCAATGCGGACCTGGCGGTTTTTCAGGGCCAGCAGATTCAGGCCGCTTATGACCAGGTTGCGGCGCAGGCGAGCCGGGTCGAGGGGGGCGGGCAGGCCCAGAAAGCCGGCTACGGCGGCCAGGTGCTCCTGCTGAATCAACGTAATCTGGCGCTTGCCGCCCGGCTTGGGCCGCGCGTGGTCGCCCAGCAGGTGGGAGTCGGCGAGTACTTCCACCTCTGCCACGGCCAGCATGGCTTCCCGGCGTTTGGGGCGCAGTCCAATCCACTCCAGGCGCCCAGTCTGCGGCAGGGTGCCCAGGAGCCGGGCTACGGTCGATTTGTCGTCTCCAAAGAAAGGAAATGGCATAGGCAGTGATAATCAGAGGGCACTTGCGGATGAGCTTACTTCACCATCCTCGGCACAGAAAATAAGGAACTGCCAGCAGCCCTAAAACGTTGTCCTGATAACGATAAAAAGCCGGGTGATGCAGCCTTTTATCTCCAACCCGGTACTTACTGTAAGCCTGTCGATTTTGGCCCGCTGCTTGCAAACGGCTGCCCAACTCCTCCTCTTAAGCACCAAGCCATACGGATAACTCTACAAGACTGCGTGTATTCGCTGCGTGTTTCCGGCACCGCGCCAGCCCTGGCCGGGCCTTCACCTTTGCCTTATCAAGCTATGCGTTTTCTTGTTGATTATCTGAGCCGCCTGGCTGCTCCGCTGCTTGTTGCCGCCCCTTTGCTACTGGCTGCGCCTGCCCAGGCCCAGTCGGCGCCCCCCAGCACCGACGTGCTGCGGGAAATTACCGACGTCGTTGGCCTCAAGGCCCGCTTCGAGCTGCGCGCCACCCGCGACATCGACAACGCCGCCGCGGTGGTGTACGACGGCAAGCGCTACCTGCTCTACAACCCCGACTTCCTGGCCGCCGTGAACCGCGCCGGCCATACCGACTGGGCTGGCATCAGCATCCTGGCCCACGAAATGGGCCACCACCTCAACGGCCACACCCTGCGCGGCGGCGGCTCCAAGCCGGCCGATGAGCTGGAAGCCGATGAGTTTTCCGGCTTTGTGCTGCGCAAGCTGGGCGCCAGCCTGGCCCAGGCCCAGGCCGCCATGGCCACCGTGGCCGATGAAGGCGGCTCCGGTACTCACCCCGGCCGCTCGCCCCGCCTCAGCGCCATTGGCCAGGGCTGGCAGCGCGCCAACGCCCAGATTGTGGCCAGCACTGCCGCTGCGGCGCCTTCTGCCATACCCGCAGTAGTGGCCAGCCGTAACCAGGCCGCCGCTCAGGTCAGCGCCGCCGTGAGCCGCTACCCCACGGCCCCGGTGGCCGACGACAGCCGCCTGGATACCCGCGAGGCCGTTGCCGTAAACACCTCAGGCGAGTCGGTGCGGCTGGTGGGGCAAATCACCTTCCGCGACAACCCCGAGCAGCGCTACTACCTCACCAGCAGCCTGAAGGTGCTGCGCGTCGACGACGACCAGACGGCCGCCGTAGTGGGCCGCTTGGTGCGCACCAGCAGCACGGCCTTTCCCTATGTGCTCACCGACGGCCAGCAGCGCCGCCTGTTCGTAACCGGCAAAGGCGATGTGTACGACAAAGCCGGCAAGCGCGTAGCCAAGCTGCACGACTCCCTTTAAACTGAATTATGAGTTATGAATTATGAATTATTTTTTGACCGCCTAATGGCCCAAATAATTCATAACTCATAACTCATAACTCATAACTCATAACTCATCCCCCTTGCCTGAATTACCCGAAGTAGAAACCTACCGCCGTTTTATCGACGAGCTGGCCGTGGGCCAAACGATAGCTGCTGTGCAGGTGAACGATGCCCACGTACTCGCCACGCCCGAAGACCAGCTCCGCACCGGCCTGCTGGGGCGTGCTGTTCGGGGTACCAGCCGGCTGGGCAAAAACTGCTTTCTGGAGCTCGACAACGGGCAGGTGCTGGTGCTGCACTTCGGCATGACTGGCGACGTAGCCGCTTACCGCGACGAGGCTGATATGCCCCGCTTCACCCGCGTAGCTCTGCACCTTGCCGATGGCCTGCGCATCGCCTTCATCGACCCGCGCAAGTTTGGCCGCATCCGGCTGGCAGAGAGCATTACAGCCTTTCAGAAAGCAAAGAAGCTGGGCCCCGATGCCCTTGATATCAGCGCGGCCGAGCTGCAGCAGAAGCTGCAGCGCCGCAATACCCTGCTTAAGCCCCTGCTGCTCGACCAGGGCATCACGGCCGGCCTCGGCAACTGGATAGTGGATGAGGTGCTGTTTCAGGCCCGGATTCATCCGGAGCGCTCCGGCGCCTCCCTCTCCACGCTGGAGTTTGAAGCGCTGCACGCCGCCATCCAGCTGGTGCTGAGCACGGCCATCCGGCAGGAGGCCAGCTACCGGCAATTCCCGGCCTCGTTTCTGATTCATGCCCGGGAATGGGACGAGCCGGCCACGCCCGGCAGTGAGGCTCATAAGTTCTGCCCCCGGCACGCGGAAGTAAAAATTGAGAAATACTACGTGGGCGGCCGGGCTACCTATACCTGCGCTCATTGCCAGCCAGTACCCACCTCAGAGCGGAATATGCAAGCCGCCAAAGCAGGCTCCAAACCCCACCAACAGCACCAGTAGCGCACTCAGCCAGTGCCCCTGCCGGGCTTCACGTGAATCGGAAACCGCCCCAAACAAGGCGTTGATAAAGAATTGCAGCGCAATGATGCCCGCCATCATAATCATAAATGCCAGACCTGATTCGGAACCCTGGTTGAGCAGGCGCATCGCCACGGCCAGCACCAGTAGTACCACGAGGTTGACGAGCAGAATACGCTGAAAAGTTGATTTCATCATTAATTGCTTTCTGGTGCCTCAACTTCTTCTATTTCTATTTGCCGTTGTTGCTTACTCTCTTTCGCGCAAGTGCCAAACCCGATGAGCAGCAGGAGCAGGAACGACAGGAAAAATCCCCCGGTGTAGCCCGCGTCGCGTCGCCGCTCAAACAAGAGAAATACAAAGCCGAGCAAACCATTGATGCAAGACAGCATCAACAGAGCCAAACCGTTGAAAGGCTCGTGGGGCCAGTTGCGTCCAACAGCTAGAAGCAAAATGCTCAGGTTAATTCCCAGCGGCCATGCATAGCGATGCCGGCCCTTCTCAGTGGATTCAGTGGCCATAAACTATCAGACAATAGTTACCCGCTCGGCCCGCAGCTCCTCCAGTCGCGCTAGTTTTTCCTGGTCGCGGTAAAAGATATTCATCGTCTCGAACGGAATAATTTTCAAGTCCTTGCTCACGATGTGCACGCAGGATTTTTTCACCGCGCGCACGTCGAAATTCCAGGCGTCCATGAATTGGAGAATAATTACCCGAAATAAATTCTCGTAGCTCAGGTTAGGCGCCTGCACCTGGGGCAGGCAGCACAGCAGCTGATTTAAATCCGGCGTGACGGTATCCACGGTATTGGCCGTGCTGAACAAACGCAGCAGGTGCTGCCGCAGGCGCGGGTCGCGCTCATACACAATGGTATTGCTGGAATTGGAAAGCAAGTCGGCCGGCTGAATGTAGCGGGTAAGGGGAAATACTTCGCCTTCCAGCTTCAGCGCGTAGCCCATCACCAGCGCGTCGGGGTTGCAGGGCACGGGCAGCAGGTCGGCCGCCGTGAAAACCGGGCTTTGGTCGATAATGCCCTGCCGTACTTCGGTAAGCGAGAATGAGTCGGTTTCGGGGTTGAAGTTGTCGAGCCGTCCGGCTGCCTGCGTAGGCTGAAACGTGACGCCGCGCACGCAGCGCTGCTGCAGGGCGAAATCAATGATTTCGCCCATCTCGTCGTCGTTCAATCCCTTTTGCAAGGTCACCACCAGGGTGGTGCTCAGGTTGTACTTGTTGAGGTGCTCCAGGGCCTGCAGCCGTATCTGGCGCAGGTCGCGGCCCCGCATGGCTTGCAGCACGTTTTCGCGGAAGGAGTCGAACTGCAGGTACACCTCGAAGGCACCGGCGTAGGTGGCCAGCCGCGCCACGAAGGCCTCGTCCTTGGCCAGGCGCACGCCGTTGGTGTTCACCATCAGGTGCTTGATGGGCTTGCGCTTGCACATGTCCAGAATTTCCCAGAACTGCGGGTGCAGCGTGGGCTCACCGCCGGAAATCTGCAGCACGTCGGGCTCGCCCTCGTTGGCCACCACCAAATCCACCATGGCTTCCACTTCTGCCAGCGAGCGATGCCGGCCGTGGGTGGGGCTGCTCTCGGCGTAGCAGGTGGGGCAGGTGAGGTTGCAGCGGTCGGTTATCTCCACCACGGTCAGGCAGCTGTGCTGCTCGTGGTCGGCACACAGCCCGCAGTCGTAAGGGCAGCCGAAGTGCGTGGCCGTGTTGAAGCGCCGGGGCGTTTCGCTGGGCTTCACGTAGTTGCGAATGCTCTTGTAATACTCTACATCGGTGGCGATGCGTACTTTCTGCCGCCCGTGCTCTGGGCAGCGTTTGAGCATATACACGTTGCCATCCTCGAACACGATTTTCGCTTCTATGCGTCGCAGGCAGTGCGGGCAAAGGCTGAGGGTGAAATCGTAGTAGGTGTAAGGGCGGATGGGCATGGGGTAAGCGTACTGGTTGCGACCGGGAAGGTAGTCACCATCCGTATTCTGTCGCTGCCACAGCAGCTGCTGTACCTCATAGGCTTAATTTAACTTTTGGAGTGTGCAAATGCCTTGCAGCTGAAAATGGCAGGATACTAACAGGTTCGGTACACCATTATAGAGAAAATGGGAGTCACCAACGGCGTGACGCAGGTGCTTTTACAGCCTTATTTTGTGGCTTTACCGTGTAGTGGCTGATTTTGCCATTACTATTAATCTTGTAGTAAACCGTCTTCTTTTTCGATTGGAGTACTGACATGGTTCTGGCATTTTTACTGGTTGACCAGCTCGTCTGCGTAATGATTCCATCTTCGCTCAAGTTTGACGTAATGCCCGATTGATTTAGGGCATGTACACTTTTGCTTGCTTGGAAGGGTGCTACATAAAAGGGTAATTCCTGGGTGTCAAACGCAAATAAGCTTATGATTAGCAATTCTTTGCTGACGGTCGCCAGGTATTGGTTGTGGAATGCGTCTGAAAGTAAGATAGTGTGAAACCCTGGCTTAGCCCTCCATCTAACTTTGGTTATGAACTTATCCTTGTGATTGTCGCCCAGATAAAAAAAGCTTTTATCCAGGCTTGATATGAAGTAGTCTTTAGTTTTGAAAAGCTTATCGAATAACAGCGGTTGGTATATGTCGCCGCGGTTTCGATGGTTTACCCGGTAAATACTATCAAGGCCGAGCTTTTCCTCTGCTGACTTACTCTTGGACTCATGAAAGCGCCTCAATACGTTTAAGCGGCTAAGGCTAATAGAGTGAATAGAGTCAAGCAAGGTATTGGTGTCGAGGCATTGTGCCGACGCTAAAGGCGGATAATATATAAAGCTGCCTGCAATGGCCAGTAAGGTAAATTTTCTTAGCATTGAAGAAGCTTGGTACATCATAACTTATTCGAGTTGAACAGCTACTTTTCGTAAGGGGTGATAGTACCGCTAGCAGCTATTCGGTATTTTTTTGCTATTCTACTGGAGTCTATGACTGTTCCGGTTACATCATGCGTGGTTTTAGTCCATGCTTCTTGTATTATAAGTCCCTGCTCATTGTAGCTTGAGCTTATCCCGGATTCCACTTTTTTGTAGACCAGAGGCTTTTTGCTTATTGGGTATAGTATGATATTATCTATTTTATGAAAGTTTATAAAGTCGATGAGAGACAAGTCTTTGTTTAAAGTTGTTAAATACATGTTGCGGTATTGGTCTGCTAAAAGGGCAACGTAGTATATTGGTGACTCTGCGTGTTTTACTTTGGTTACAAACGTTTTTTCGTAATGTTCTTCCAAAAGCTTAAGTAGTGAGTCAGCTTTAGGATTGTTGCTCTTGCGCGAAAAGATTTTATCAAGAATGATTAATTGGTAAACATCTCCCTTGTTAATGCGACTTAATCTAATTGTGCTATCCAGGGCAGTGCTTACTTCATCATAATCTGCCTGTTGGCCTAAGCTCGTCAGAGTCCTGAGGTTTATAGAATAGATAGAGTCCAGCAAGGTGTTGGTATTAATACACTGCCCCTGGGCTTCCGGTGCTAGCCCTGCTATTATTCCAAAGAGTAACCCTCCGTAAATAAATAATTGCTTAATGATTAGCATCGGGGCTGGCTGTTAACGAACTTGTCCATAACCAAACATAATACGCCAGCCCCGCCACGCAAGCCCACTGGATGGCGGTGAGCCCCAGTCCCGGCAGGGGAGGAGTAGGCTTGATAAATTCCACCAGCAGCCGGAAAAGCAGGTAGGCGGCCAGAAACAGCTGAAACCGGCGACCGTCCGGCAGGGGCCGGCGCTGCTCCAGCAGTCCCAGCCCCTGCGCCAGCAGGCCCAAAAACAGGACTTCGTACAGGTTGGTGGGGTGGCGGTGAATGCCGTCGCCGAAATTGATGCCCCAGGGCAGGGCAGTAGCCGTGCCGTAGGTACCATCTTCCAGTCCGCTCAGAAAGCAGCCCACCCGGCCAATGCTCAGCCCCAGCAGTAGCGGAAATACCATCAGGTCGCCGGAAGAGGCCCGCACGCCGAGGCGCTTCTTGGTCAGCTCCACACCAATGAGGCCGCCGAGAAAGCCCCCAACAATGGTTTTGTTGGTGAAGTAGTACAGCCAGCCGCCGGGCGGGTTCAAGAGCTGCGCCGGGTGCTCCAGCAAGCCCAGCACACGCGAGCCGAGCAGGGCCCCGGCCGCCGCTCCCACAAATATCCACTGCCGGTGAGCACTGCTGATGGGGTCGGTGCCCCGGGAGCGCAGCTTGGTGTAGAGCCGGTAACCGAGGGTATAGGCCAGTACTTCGCAAAGCAAGTGTATAGGAAGGCGGCCCGCACCAATTGCCAGCTCAACGGGGAATTGCATGCCGCGAAGATGCAGCAGAAGGAGCTTAAACAAAGGCAAGGATGTGCTGCCTAATCAGCGGGACTTTACTTAAGCCCAGCCCCGTAATGCTGCTGAGAAGAGAATTTGCCCGGCTTGCTTCCTCAGCAGATTCAATACTACAAGTGTAAGCGGCGGGTACGCTGCCAGCACAAGCCGGGCATCAAAGCTCGTTGTTCTCCTGGGCGGCCTTTTGGGTCAGAATGGTCAGCGGGGAGCGGGTCAGGGCCGACTCGCTTTCGGAGCCCAGGCGGCGGGTATTGGCGGCGGGGCTTTCGCCGGTGGCGGGCAGGGCGCGGTTCATCCAGCCCAGCACGTCGGTGGTGGTGCCCGGAAACAGCCCGTGCATCGTCGACAAAAACTTGGCGGGCAGTGAGAGAATGATTTCGCCATCGCCGCGGCGGCAGGCATTCCAGATTTGGCGGGCGGCCCGCTCGGCATCGATGGTGAAGCCGGGCAGGGAGTCGGCAATGGTAAACCAGGCGTATTCCTTTTGGTGCTGGCCCTTCACCATGGCATGGCCGGCGCTGCCTGTACGCATCAGCCCGGGGCATACCGTGGTAACGGTGATGCCGTGCTGCTTGAGCTCGGAGCGGAAGCCCTCCGACAGGCCTGTAAGGGCGAACTTGCTGGCACAGTAAGGCGCCAGGTGAGGCACGGCCACCTTGCCGCCCAGCGAGGAGATGTTGACGATGCGGCCCGCACCCCGGCGGCGCATAGACGGCAGCACGGCCTGCATGGCGTGCAGCGGGGCCCAGAAGTGCGTAGCCATGGAGTCTTCGTAGTCGCGCAGGTCCATGTTGTCGAGCGGCCCGGCGGTGATAATGCCGGCGTTGTTAATCAGCACGTCCACCGGCCCGAGCAGCTTTTCTACCTCGGCCACCATCAGGCGCACTTCCAGCGCGTCGGTAAGGTCATGGGCCAGGGTGAGTACCTGGCTTTCAGTGGCCCCGCATTCCATTAAGTCCTGCTGGGCCCGGTCGAGCTCGGCCGCGTCGCGGGCGCAAAGCGCCACCCGGGCACCTTCGGCCACGGCCTGCCGGGCCAGGATAAGGCCCAGGCCCCGGGAGCCGCCCGTAATTAAAACAACCCGCCCGGCCAGGTCATACGACCCGCGCCGATTCGACCAAAGGGTAGCCGCCAGGGTGGCGGCGCCGAGGCCGGCCGCCAGCAGCCAGCTATTGCGCTTCTCTTGTTTCATGGAGCTAGTATGGAAAGCAGGGAGGAAAGGTTGCGTTATGACCAGTCAAGGCCGATTTTTGTTAGCCCAACTGGCACGAAACATGAGTAGGCCGGCGTTTACGGGTAACTGCACCGGTTTTCAACCGATATTTACCCCGGCTTACTTCCCCCTTTTCTCTGGCATTCTACATCCTTATCGCGCTTCTATGAAATTTCTGTTGTTCCTGCCTCTGTTAGCGCTGGCTACAGCGGCAATTTCTCCCGCTGCCCAGGCCCAGGGCACGGCTACTACCGTAAAAACCAAGGTGAAGACCGAGGGGCAGCCCAGTGTGAAAACCAAAGCCACGGTAACACCAGCCGAGTCGGCCCCCAGCGCCGCCCAGCGCCCAACCGACGCGTCCATTGATGCCCGCGCCAACGCCCTCACCGTCAACATGCAGCAGAATCTGGGGCTTTCGCCCCAGCAAACCGAGAAAGTGCGGGCCATTAACCGGCGCAGTGTGGAGCAGGTAGAAACCGCCCGCGTGGAATACCGCACCGAGCCGCGCAAGCTGGCCGCCTATATCGATGACGTGGGCCAGTCGCGGCTCTCGGCCATCAAAGACGTGCTCACACCCGCTCAGTTCGATAAGTATCAGCGCAAGCGGGAAGAAAAAATGGGGCTGCCCAACATGCAGGGCGCCCAGGGCACGCCCCCTCCCGGCCTGGGCGGGGCCGGCGACCAGTAAGTACCACCCGCTGCCCGGGATACTGGGCAGCGGTTGCTGTTTTGAACACATCACGGGAGGGTAGCCCTGAGAGCCAGCACGCTTTTCTCGGGGCTACCCTCTCCCGTCTGGTACCCGGCAGCCCATTGCAGCGGCTCCCTTACCTTAGCTCGCATGCCAGACTCAACCAGTTTTGTAATGCCCGTGGTGTATGTGACCTTGCTGTGCCTGGTCTTGCTGAGCTGGGTAGTCGTGGTGTTTCTGCACGAGCTTGGGCATGCGGTAATGGCCCGCCTGATGGGGGCTCCATCGGCGGAGATTTACGTGGGTTCCTACGGCGATGCTGAAAGCTCCTGGCGCCTGCCGCTGCCCGGCAGGCTCACGCTGTGGTTTCGCCCCCGGCTGGTACTCACGGGTGGACTATGCCGGGCCCGGTGGCGGCCGGAAGCTCCCCCCGGCCGGGCCCGGCAGGTGGCCTTTATCCTGGCAGGGCCGGTTACTTCCACCCTGATTGCGGTGGCCCTGCTCTGGCCGGCTTTCCAGGCCGGTGCGCACGGCGCGCTCAAGCTGGTGCTGGTTGTATTTGGATGCATGTCGGTAATCGACTTGGTCGTCAACCTGCTGCCTCTGCAGCGCCAGGTGCCGCTGGACCAGGGCGGCACGGCCTACTCCGATGGCTACCAGCTCTACCGGCTGGCAGCAAGCGCCTGGTTTAACGTGCCCACCGACGAAGAGCGGCTGCAATCCGCTGCCGACATGTTCAATAAAGGCGACTACCGCGGCGCGGCCGGCCCCTTGTGCCGCCTGCTAGCCCAGTACCCCGACAGCAGCATCTACCAGCTGGCCTTCAGCGCGTATTACAACAGCCAGCAATTTGACCAAGCCCTGCAGCTGGCCGATAAATACCCCGGGCTGGAAGCCAGCTTCGATGACCACGCCACGCTCCGGGCATACCTGCTGGCCCGTACGGAGCAGCTACCTCAGGCCGAGGCCCTTTACACGGAGCTGCTGGTGAGCCAGCCGGTAGAGCAGCACCCCCTGCTGCGCAATAACCGGGGCTACTGCTACCTGTTGGCCGGCCGCTACCCCGAAGCGCAGCGCGACTTCGATGCCGTGCTGGCCCAGGAGCCGGAGAATGCCTACGCACTGGCCCAGCGGGGCCGCGTCCGGCTGGAGCTGGGCGATGCCAGCGGCCTGGCCGACCTGCACCGCGCCCAAGAGCTGAACCCCGCCGAAGCCTTTGCCTGGTGCAACCTGGGCCTGCACGCCCACGCTGCCGGCCGCTACGCCGAGGCCCTGGGCTACCTGCAGCAGGCGCAGGCGCTGGACCCCCATTTACATCGCTTGCCCGCCTACCTCGCCGCGGCGCAGGGCCAGCTACAGGCGTCCGTTGAAGCCTAGCTGCCCCGCTCGCGTATTTTGCCTTACCCTGCAGCCTGCTTCGAAACGAAGCCTGCCCACCAGCCCGTATGCCTGCCCATGAGTGAACCCGCCGCGCCTGCCCCTAATCGTTTCGCCGACCTGCTGGCCCGTGCCGGCCTCGACTGGTTTCTGCTGGGACTGCTGGGAGCAGTGGCCTTGGCTTACCTGCAGCCCGGCCTGGGCAGCACAGCCAGCCCGGTGCCGTGGAGGCTAGTGACCAGCACGGGCGTGGCGCTGGTCTTCTTTTTCTACGGGCTGAAGCTCAGCTTCGAAAAGCTGCGGGCGGGCATGCGCAACTGGCGGCTGCACACCCTGGTGCAGCTCACCACCTTCGTGCTGTTTCCCGCCCTGGCCCTGCTGGTGAAGCCGTTTTTTGGCAGCGAGAACGGCGAGCTGCTCTGGGCCAGCATCTTTTTCCTATGTGCCCTGCCCAGCACGGTTTCTACCTCGGTGGTGATGGTGAGTATTGCGGGCGGCAACTTGCCTGCCGCCATTTTCAACGCCAGCATCTCCAGCCTGCTGGGTATCGTTTTAACTCCGCTGCTCACCGGCTTGTTTCTGCATACCAGCGCCGAGGGCGGCCAGCTCTGGGGGCTGGCCCTGCAGCTGGTCTGGCAGGTGCTGCTGCCGGTAGGGGCCGGCCTCCTGCTCAATGCCCGCCTGGGCGCCTGGGCCGAGCGCCACCGGGCCCGGCTGCGGGTATTCGACCAGCTTACCATCCTGCTCATCGTCTTCACGGCCTTCTGCGAGTCTTTTGCCGAGGGTATTTTCAGCCGCTACCTGCCGGCCGACATTGGGAAGCTGGGCGCGGGCATGGTGCTGCTCTACGCCCTGGTTTTTGGAATGGTGTGGGCCCTGTGCCGGCTGCTGCGCTTTCCGCGGGCCGATACCATTGTGGCCGTGTTCTGCGGGTCCAAAAAGTCGCTGGTACACGGCAGCGTGATGGCCAGCCTGCTCTTCCCTGCCACGGCCGCCACCGGCCTTATCCTGCTGCCGCTTATGCTTTACCATGCCCTGCAGATTATCCTGGCCAGCAGCATGGCCCAGTACCTGGGCCGGCAGGAGGGAGCAGTAGTCAGGTAAACCCTACGCCCTGCCTTATGGTTGATACAGCTTACCTTATAGCTGACTGACCATGCCCTCTACCTCAAATATCCGCCTTAGCATACTCGACCAGTCACCCATTCGCCCCGGGGCCACGCCCCGGCAGGCCCTGCAGGAAACCCTGGCCCTGGCCCAGCTGGCCGAGCGCCTGGGCTACACCCGCTTCTGGGTTTCCGAGCACCACAACACCCACACCCTGGCCGGCTCGGCGCCCGAAGTGCTGCTGGCGCACCTGGGCAGCCACACCCGGCACATTCGCCTGGGCTCCGGCGGTGTGATGCTGCCCCACTACAGCGCCCTGAAGGTGGCCGAGAGCTTTCGCCTGCTCGAAACCCTGTTTCCCGGCCGCATCGACCTGGGCATGGGCCGCGCCCCCGGCGCCGACCGCCTCACGGCCTACGCCCTTAACCCCAGCAACCAGTTCAACGAAAAGGACTTTGTGGAGCAGCTCATGGACCTGCAGGCCTACCTGCGCGACGAGCGGGTGCCCGACACCATCCACGAAAAGGTAATGGCCATTCCGCAGGCTGCCACCCAGCCCGAGCTCTGGATTCTGAGCTCCAGCGGGCAGAGCGGGCTGTTTGCGGCCCACCTGGGCATGGCCTTTTCCTTTGCCCAGTTTATCAACGGCAAGGGCGGGCCCGAGGCCGTGCGCAACTACCGCGAGCGGTTCCGGCCCTCGCCGGAGCTGGCCGCGCCCCTGGCCAGCGTAGCGGTGTTTGTGCTGTGCGCCGACACCGAAGAGAAAGCGGAGGAGCTGCGCGCCGCCATGGAGCTGCAGCTGCTGCGCTTCGGCAAAGGCCAGCGGGGGGCTTTCCCCACCAGCGAGGAAGTAAGTCAGTACCAGTTTACGGCCGAAGACCGGCTGCATCTGGCCCATAACCGGGGCCGGGTGGTGAGTGGCACGGCAGCGCAGGTGAAAGCTCAGTTCGAGCAGCTGGCGGCCGACTATGCAGTAGACGAAATAGTACCCGTCACCATCACGGCCGACTTTCAGGACCGGCTGCGCTCGTATGAGCTGCTGGCCAACGCATTTGCCCTGGTTCCGGCCGCGTAAAGTGCCGTTATTTCATGGGCTGCAAGCTGTAGCGCAGCATTTTGCGGCCAGGCTCGTAGCGGTACACCAGTACCTGGCCGGGCGGGCCCACCACAAAGTTGGCCAGCTGGTCGGGGCGGTAATACACCGGCGTGGGTGGTGGCGTCCCGTTTACCACTTTGTCGGCGGCCTGCACTACGGTACCCAGCTTCTGCTGCATGCCCATAATTTTACCACTGAAGCGGTCTACGGCGGCACTGCGTGCCATGGGCGTCTCGGTCGTATACACCGGCAGCTCGGGCAGGGCCTCGATGCTGGTAGTGGCCCGCGTTGCGGTACGGGCCGGTGATTCGGCCAGCAGAGTAGAGTAGGTATAGGGCTGGCCACCTTCCACGCCGGTATACACCAGGTAGGGCTCGCCCTGCTTGCCGATGACGTGGTAGTAGCGGCTGTAGCGCAGCTCGTCGGCGTTGCTGTTCGATTTGAAGGTGCGGGCAACCGTGTACAGACTACCCAACGCTCCGGCTGCCGAGTAGTTGAACACCACGAAGGGGCCGGGCTGGGCCGCGGTGTATTCCCCCACCAGCTTCACGTCGGTGCCGGTAGTGCTCAGCAGCTCGTGTACCTGAAAGCTGGCTTTGCTGTCGTAGAGGCGCCGGGCCAGCGCGGGCTCGCCCAGGCGGGCGCCCAGCTCGGCCCAGGGCGTAAGCACCGGGGTGCTGGCCGGCCCGTCGGGGCGGTAATACGTCAAAAACACACCCAGTACGCTGTCAGGCCGCGGAGCCTGTGGCATGGCGTACAAGCCGGTGGCAGCCACGCGGCCGTCGCTCAGGGCCAGCAGGCGGGTGGGCATCAGCACCCTTTTTTCATCGCGCACGGGCGTGCGGTACAGCACCTGGCCCGTATTTCGGTCCAGGCCCAGCACCGCCATGTCGGTGTAGCTGCGCTGCTGCTTGGTGTTGGGATTCAGTACGTATGAGTCGGCCAGCACCAGGGTAATCAGGTCTTTGCTGACGGCTACCTGCAGCGGCACATGCTGGCGCAGGTCTTTGGGGAAGTACATCTTCGACCACTGCGTTTTCAGGTCTTTGTCGAGCACCGTTACCGTGTAGCCGGCCGTGTCGCGGCGAAAAGGCTGCACCACGCAAAATCCTTCGGTGGGCGTCATGGTCAGCAGCGGCGTGCCCGTGGGCATCCGGCGGCGGTCGGGCGCGGCTGCCAGGTCGCGGCGCAGCTGGGCACCGGTTTGGGGGTTGAAGGTATACAGCGACAGCAGCGCCGCGCCCTGGTCGTGAAAGGGCAGGGCAAACGTGGTTTTGCCGGCCAGGCGCGGCAGCTCGGCAGCTCCTACGGGCACGTTCAACGCATAGCGGTGGCGCACGGTCAAAGCCGGGTCGAGCAGACGCATGGCGTACACGTCCTGGCCATCTTCGCCAGCCTCGCTGCGGTAAAACACGGCGTAGCCCTGGTCATCAAGCGGCAGCACCTGCGGCAGCTGGGCCACGCCCCGGATTTCGCGCATGTCCTGGGCCTGGCCCGCGTACGAGCCGGCCAGTAATATCCCGGCAATCAGACGGAGGACAGGTACTATCTTTTGCATTGATATTTAGTAAGGAAGTATTCAGTCAGAAGGAATAGGCAGTGAGAAGGCAAGCAAGGATAAACCAGGCCGGAGAGCCCGGCTTGCTGGCTTTTTACTTTGGACCAACTACCAGACGTTTAAACACTGGGTGCAGGGCTCTTGGCCACATGTTACTGTTACGGGTGATGGAAGTCAGCCTGAAACGGCCCCGAAGCGTCCTACTTACCCGGCACGTCCAGCACCTGAAGGCGCAGGCTGGACTGGGAAGGCTCGTAGTGGCTGTACACGAACTTACCCGGCGCATGCGGCAGAATTTCGTCGTAGAAAAGCTCTGCCGGCGGCTTGCTGATGTCGTTCGAGAAGTCACGCACCGTCAGCTCGCCGCGGTCGGCAGCGCCGGGCACGGCGGGCTGGTCGAGGTAGCGGCGCGTAAAGAGGTTGTCGCGCGTGTCGGTGCCGGTTTTCAGGCTATTGACGTAGAGCAGGTTCTGGTGCCAGTTCAGGAACACTACTTCCGGCAGCTTGGCCGGGTCGGGCTGGTAGAGGAAGCGGTAAGCAAAGGCCGTTTCGTTTTCGAACTCCTTGGGCCCACCCCCCGCGTTGTGGTTGTGGTAAATCTTGTAGGGCTTGGGAATGCGGCGCAGCGACTGCAGCTGCCCCTGGGCGGAAAGCTCAAGCACTACAAAGTCGAGAATGTTGCGGCGCTGGGGGCCAGGACCCGCGCCGCCCGTGCCCGGGGCCCGCACGCCACCCGCGGCTTCATACTGCGGGTCGGTGAAGCTGAACACCTTGTACGTTTCGCCAATGAAAGCATATCCCCCTCCGGGGCGGGGCACCAGCGCATGCAGCTTCAGGGCCGGCACCTCGCCCACGGTAAAGGGCTGAATGGTAGAGCGGGTGTTGAGCTTGCCGGCCAGGTCGGCGGCGTAGCTCATGCGCGACACAAAGGCCTGCTTGCCATCGGGGCCCAGGCCGAGCACAAATAAGCCGCCGGGAGGCGGAGTGCCGGGTTTTTCAATCGATACGAAGGCGGTTTTTTGCTGGTCGCGGTAGGTGCCGGCCACCAGCAGCTGTCCGGCCGGGTCTACGGCCGTCATGGTGGGCTCGAAGCCGCTGGCGGCGGGCTGCAGCTCCTGCCGGCTTTTCTCGGTGCCGGTGGCAGCGTCGAGGCAGCTCACCTCCCAGCCGGCCTTGGAGTTGTCGAGCACTGTGTACACGGCGGCCGGTGTGGCCTCGAAGTAGCGCACCCGGTACTTGCCTTTTTCAGGCGCGAATTCCTTTTGCCATTTGGCCGTCAGGTCAGGGCCGTAGCGGGCCACCACGTAGCCTTTCTTGTCGGCGTCGATGGGGTAGGTGAGGTAGAAGTCGCCGTCGCCGGTTGCCTTGATGGATACCACGCTGCCGTACACGTCGCTGGCCGGCACCCGCACTTCCTTGGTTTTCTGGCCGGCGGCGTTTACCTGCACCAGCAAGCCTTCTTTACCCGTAAAAAAGTAGAATATGCCATTGTCGCCCACAGCCCGGGCTGCTCCCTGGTACCAGTTGCGGCCCAGTCGCAGGTCGGTGCTGCTCTTCTTCTGCAGGTCCCGCCCGTAAATTTCCAGGTGAAATAAGTCGTACACGTTGCGCTCTTGTCGCAGCATGTAGTAAAACTGCCCGTCCACGGTTTTAAAGCCGCTATAGTAGGCTGCACCCAGGTCGGAAATAGTGACGTCCTGCGCCGCTACTGGCACCGATGCAGCCAGGGATAACAGGAAGGTGCCGGCACAAAGCACCTGCCGAAACAGTGGGAAAGGCATAAAAGGCAAGAGAGGTTAAGCCAGTTCTCTTACCAGGCATAATGCAACCAGGTCGATGAAGAAGCTTAACAAATATAGCGCTTAAAACCTGAAAAACAACCGTCCTCCAGCTTTCTGCTAAATGCTAATCTTTTAATTAATAAGCTACTTGCCGTGCTTATGTTAGTGGGCTGCCCGGTTTCCTGATATTAGATTCATTTGCTTGAAAGTACAATTTTTAGCGAATGGTAGATAAGTGGCCATACTTAATCTATTCTATCCCGGCAGAGGCGCTGCTGAGCTGAAGTAAGGTCCCGTGGTGGGTAGCCAGAGCATTCAGAAGCCAAACGTCTCCCAGCCCAGCTTCAGGATAAAGGCGCTGACGATGAGCAGGAACAGCACCCGCACAAAGCCGGTGCCGCGCTTCAGCGCCAGGCGGGCGCCCAGCGTAGAGCCCAGCACGTTGCACACGGCCATGGGCAGGGCCACGTGGTACAGGACCTGCCCGGTGGAGGCGAAGTAAGCCAACGCGGTGAGGTTGGTAGCCACGTTCACCAGCTTGGCGGAGGCCGAGGCCGAGAGAAAGTCGTAGCCAAACAGCCCCACGAAGGCAAACAGCAGCAGGCTACCCATGCCCGGCCCAAAGAAGCCGTCGTAGAAGCCCAGCACCGCCCCTAGCAGCACCCCCATGGCCATTTCGCGCCGGCCATGCAGGCGCGGCGCGTGCAGGCTGCCAAAGTCCTTGCGCCAGAGGGTGTAAATGGCCATTACCACCAGCAGCCCCAGCACCAGGGGCCGCACCAGCTCTTTGTTGAGGTGGCTCACGGCCTTGGCCCCCAGAAAGGCAAATGCCCCGGCCGTAAGCGCCGCCAGCCCCACCGTGCGCCAGCGCAGCGGCACGGCGTCGGGGCCGGTAAGGTAGCGGCGCAGCGCCGCCAGCGTGCCCGTCACGCTCGACAGCTTGCCCGTGCCCAGTATGGTAGGTACCGGCACCCCCGGCAGCAGCAGCAGCATAGCGGGCAGCTGAATCAGGCCTCCACCGCCCACCACGGCATCAATAAAACCCGCCAGGAAGGCGAAAAAGCCCAGCAGAAGCAGCGTTACACTCATGGTACGAAGGTAGGGCCGGCCGGCATTCGGCAATATTGGCCGTGAGTTGCCGTTGAGATGCTTTAACCTGCTTTTTATGAAACGCTTGTTTTTGACGGCCGCGTACGCGCTTGTTACTTTGAGTTTTAGCAGCTGCCAGCCCGCTGCGCCCGTCGCCACTGCGCCACGGCAGGTAAATAGCGTGGGCTATGGCACCGTTACCATCTATCCCGACTACGCCGAGCTGACTGTGGACGTCGCCTTCACACGCCCCCGGCTGAAAGATGCCGTGGCGGAAGTGCAGCAGGTCGTCGACGAGGTATTGCCCCTGGCCCGGCGCTACGCCCCTGGCCCAAACAATGTGCGCATCAGCAGCACGTCGTCCAACAAGGAGTTCGATTACGTGCGGGGCAAGCAGGTTTTTACGGGGTTCAATTCTACGCAGTCGGTTACCATAAAGCTGGACAATCTCAACCAGCTCTCGCCCTTTCTGGAAGAGCTGCTGGCTACGCGCATCAGCCGCATAAAAGACCTGAGCTACGGCCACAGCCGCGCCGACAGCCTGCGCCGCGAAGCCAACGTGCTGGCCCTGGTCGATGCCTCCAAAACAGCCGATAAAATGTGCGCCGCCCTGGGCGTGCGGCGGGGGGCCGTGCTCGAAGTCGGCGACGCGCATAGTTCCCAAAGCAGCCGCGATGGCTGGCAAAGCTCCACGGCCGACGTTGAGCTGTACAGCAAAGGCTTCGGCGGGCGGGGCTTCAAAATGACGCCCGAGCTGCTGCGCTTCAACAGCGTATGCCGCCTCACCTGCGTCCTGGAGTAGGGGAAGTTAGGAGTAGGTAGGATTAAAGAAAAAGAGGTTGCGCAAGCCTTGCGCAACCTCTTTTTACCTCGCGAAACCTCGCGCTAAAACGGCGGCTCCTCAAACTTGCTGATGTTGCCTTTCGGGAAAGGCACCGGCGACTCATTAATCTTGGAGCCCAGGCGGATGGTGTTGGGCGCGTAGCCGCTGGGCTCGTCGTCGAAGGTGCTGGCGGGCAGGCCCATGGGCTGGTAGCTGCCCGCGTCGGGCGTAAAGGCGCCGTCCATGCCATCGAGGTCGCCGAACTTGGTGAAGCGGCCGATAAACTTGAGCTGCACGGTTTCCAGGGAGCCGTTCCGGTGCTTGGCGATGATGACCTCGCCCACGCCCTGGGTGGAGTTGCCTTCGGCATCCTGGTCGAGGCCGTAGTACTCGGGGCGGTAGAGGAAGATTACCATGTCGGCGTCCTGCTCGATGGAGCCCGATTCACGCAGGTCACTCAGCTGGGGGCGCTTTTCGCCGCCGCGGGTTTCCACCGAGCGCGAAAGCTGCGACAGCGCCAGCACGGGCACGTTCAGCTCCTTGGCAATGCCTTTCAGGGCCCGCGAGATGCTGGCAATCTCCTGTTCGCGGTTGCCGCCACGCCCGTCGGTGTTGCCGCTCATCAGCTGCAGGTAGTCGATGATAATCATCTGCACATCCTTCTGCGAGCGCAGGCGGCGGCACTTGGTGCGCAGCTCGCGGATGCTCAGGCCCGGCGTGTCGTCGATGTAAATCGGGGCTGCCGACAGCTCCGTAATCTTGTGGTTGAGCTGCTGCCACTCGTAGTCGGCCAGGCTGCCCTTCTTCAGCTTTTCCGAGTCCAGCTCGGCCTCGGCCGAAATCAGGCGGTTTACCAGCTGCAGCGACGACATTTCCAGCGAGAAGATGGCCACTGCTTTCTTGTGCTCCACGGCCGCGTTGCGCATGGCCGATACTACGAAAGCGGTGTTGTGCGTCACGGTCATGTCCTGCAGCAGGAACAGGCGGTTGCCGTCAATCTCGAAGCCGTAGTAGTCGTCTACTTTGTCGAACTCCACCGAGATGCCCGTCATGCGCCAGTCCACCGACGATGCCCAGGGATTGGCCTTCTTGCGGGTCACGCGCACCGGAATCCGGTCGAGGTCGCCGTAGAAGCGCACGCGCCACACCTCGCTTTCGTAGCCGATGCTGGAAATAACCGCCCGCTTCTTGGTCAGCGAGGTGCGGAAGCCCAGCGAGTCGCACAGAAACTTAATCTGCCGGGCCAGGCGCTGGTTTTTCTGGGTGATTTCGTAGCCGTTGCTCACCACGTTCAGGTGCCCGTCGCTGTCAATCAGGCCCGCCAGCAGCCGCAGCCGGTTTTCGGTCGAGTTAATGGCGTAGGCCCGGGGAATGTGCTTGTCGCCGAGCACACCCAGCTGCCGCAGCTCATCCTGCAGCGAGTACTCCAGCACGTTGCCTCCTTGGCGGCCTTTGGTAATGCCGTAGCTGTTGCAGCGGTTCTCTACCACCCCCACAGTCACCTGCATACCCAGCATGTCCGCGTACTCGTGCAGATAGTCTATGATTTCCTGGTCCTGCCCCGTGATGCGGCAGTTGTTGCTGGCGCCGTCGCCCAGCCACACACCAAGGAAGTAGGGGTCCACGGGCAGCTCCTGGGCTTCGAACTCCACCGCCACCTTATAGCCTTTGTAGTTGGAGCGGAACTTCGGGCTCTTGGCCAGCCAGTCCTTCACCGTAATGTTGAGCACGTCGCCGTGCCGGTGCAGGCCCTCATTTCGGCTGCGCTTGAGCGAGAGAATGTGGCTCTCGTTCACGCGGTAGTCGTCGCCCTTGTTCTGGCGCACCCAGTACATGTTTTCGCGGCCCCGGGCAATGCTCAGCACCCGGCGCGGGGTGGAGTCGTCGCCCATCAGCAGCTCGCCCTCGCGCACGTCTTCCACGTTGCGCAGGTCGCCGTTGTACATCAGTACCTTGGTGCCTTTGCCCAAGCACTTACCCATGCCGGGGCGAGCCGCAATAATCACAAGGTCAGAGGGCTGCCAGCCGCTCGTGACGCGGTCCAGGGCCGTGAAGCCGGAGGGCACGCCGGTGAGGCCGTCCTTCTGGTTTTTCTTTTCTTCCAGCTCCTTGATGGCCTTGCCCATCAGGCTGCGCATGTCATCGAAGTTCTTGCGGATGTTCGACTCCGACACCTCAAACAAAGCCGCCTCGGTGTCGTCGAGCAGCTTGAATACGTCGGTAGTATCCTCAAACGCGTCCTTCTGAATCTCGCTGGAGATGCGAATCAGCTCGCGCTTGATAGCCGTCTCGGTGATGATGCGGGCGTGGTACTCGATGTTGGCCGCCGAGTTCACTTTCAGCGTCAGGTTGGCCACGTAGAAGGGGCCGCCGCTGGCTTCGAGCTCGCCCATCTCGCGCAGCTCGTGCACCACGGTCAGCTGGTCGATGGGCTCCGACTTGTCGAACAGGCGGATGATGGCCCGGTAGATGCGCTGGTGGCTGTCTTTGTAAAAGCTCTCGGGCTTGAGTAGGTCGATTACCGAGGTCAGGGCGTCCTTTTCCAGCATCAGGGCGCCCAGCACGGCCATTTCCAGCTCGGGGGCCTGGGGCGGAAGCTTGCCGGCCGCGCCACCGTTGAAAGGAACCACACCTCCTGCGCCGCGCGTGGCCAAAGCTGCTTTGGCGCGGGCTGCGGATTGCTTGAGGCGGTCGTCCATCCGGTCTTGCATTGAATGTGAAATAGTTGAGGTAAGAAAAGAAGGACAACAGGGGACGGCCGATAAAATCAGCCGCCAACGGAATAACAAAGCTAACCCCGGAAGGGCGGAAAAAGATGCCATCGCGGCCGCTTTCTTTTGCCTGAAGCGGGCGGCGGCGGTTCCGCTTTTGTACTTTCGCGGTCTGGGATTTTAGTTGTCAGTTGTTCGTTGTCAGTTGTCAGTCTGTTCTGATAAAGCTGATGGCCGGGCCTGACGACTGACAACGAACAACTGACAGCCAACCCTCTTGGAACAAGAAACCAGAAACGAGAAACCAGAAACGTCCCCGGAGGCCATTCACCTGATTGCTGTCGGCGGCAGCATCATGCACAACCTGGCCCTGGCCCTGCAGCGGCGCGGCGCCCGGGTGACGGGCTCCGACGACGAAATATTTGAGCCGGCCCGCTCCCGGTTGGCCGCAGCCGGTGTGCTGCCCGCGCAGGAAGGCTGGTTTCCGGAAAGCATCCACGCCGGCCTGAGCGCCGTGATTGTGGGCATGCACGCCCGTGCCGACAACCCCGAGCTGCTGCGGGCCCAGGAGCTGGGCCTGAAAATTTATTCCTTCCCCGAGTACATCTACGAAGCCAGCCGCGACAAGCAGCGCATCGTCATTGGGGGCTCGCACGGCAAAACCAGCATCACGGCGCTTATTCTGCACGTGCTGCGCTTTCACAACCGCCAGTTCGACTACGCCGTGGGCGCCCAGCTCGCCGGCTTCGACCTCATGGTGCAGCTGAGTGAGGAAGCGCCCATTATCATCATTGAAGGCGACGAGTACCTGTCGTCGCCCATCGACCGGCGGCCCAAGTTTCACCTCTACCAGCACCACATCGGCGTGATTTCCGGCATCAGCTGGGACCACATCAACGTGTTTCCGACCGAGGACATCTACCGCGAGCAGTTCCGCATCTTCGCCGACATGACCCCCAAGGCCGGGGTGCTCATCTACGACCGCGACGACGAGCAAACCCAGCTCATCGCCGTGCCTACCAATCCCGACGTGACTTATATCGGCTACGGGCCGCACGAGCATGTTATCCGCAATGGCAAGACTTTCCTGATGACCAAGAAGGACGAGGAAGTGCCCATTCAGGTGTTTGGCGAGCACAACCTGCGCAACATCTCGGCCGCCAAGGAAGTGTGCAAGCAGCTGGGCATCAAAGGCAAGGACTTCTTCAAGGCCGTGGCTTCCTTCCCCGGTGCTGCGCGCCGCCTGGAGCTGCTGCGGGAAGGTCAAACCTCCGTGGTGTACAAGGACTTTGCCCACGCTCCCAGCAAGCTGAAGGCCACCACCAACGCCCTGAAGCAGCAGTACCCGCAGCGCCGGCTGGTGGCCTGCCTGGAGCTGCACACCTTCAGTAGCCTCAACCCGGCCTTCCTGCCGCAGTATGCCCACTGCTTCGATGCGCCCGACCTGGCCGTGGTGTACTTCAACCCCCACGTGCTGGAGCACAAGCGCCTGCCGCCCCTGCCCGCCGCCACCGTAGCCGAAGCTTTCCAGCGGCCCGACCTGAAAGTGATTACCGACAGCGCCGAGCTGGCCGCTTTCCTGCGCGCCCAGCCCTGGGATAGTGCCAACCTCCTCCTGATGTCGTCGGGTACGTTCGATGGCATGGACCTGGCGGGGCTGGCTTCGGAAGTCGCTCGCTAGTTGATAGTTGATAGTTGTCAGTTGATAGTTGATAGTTGATAGTTGATAGTTGATAGTTGTCAGTTGTCAGTTGTCAGTTGTCAGTTGTCAGTTGTCAGTTGTCAGTTGTCCGTTGTCCCAGATAAGGATATATACGGGCCGTTAGAACAAGCTGACAACTGACAACGAGCAACTGACAACTATTTTAAGCCTTATGAAACAAGCCTTACTACTACTTCATGGTGCCCTGGGCTCGGCGGCTCAGCTGCAGTCTCTGGCCGACTTACTGAAAGAGTCGGCCGCGGTGTACACCCTGAGCTTTTCGGGGCATGGGGGCGAGGCGCTGCTGCCGGAGAAGTTTACCATGCAGCACTTTGCCGGGCAGGTGCAGGAGTTTGTAGATACGCTCGGCAGCGGGCCCGTGCATGTATTCGGCTACAGCATGGGCGGCTACGCCGCGCTGCTGGCGGCGCAGCAGGCCCCGCAGCAGTTTGCATCCATCACCACGCTGGGAACCAAGTTCGACTGGTCGCCGGCCACAGCCGAGGAGGCCACCCGGTTTCTGGACCCGGAAAAGATGCTGGCCAAAGTACCGGCCTTTGCCGAGCAGCTGCGCCAGCTGCACGCCCCCACGGCCTGGCAGGCGGTGGTGACGGGCACGGCCGCCCTCATGCGCGGGCTGGGCGAGCAGCCACCCCTGACACCCGACGTGCTGGCCACCATCAAAACCCCGACATTGGTGCTGGTGGGCGATGCTGACAATACAGCGGGGCCTGAGGCCTCGCGCAGCTACGCCGCCCACCTGCCCCAGGCCGGGTTTGAGGTGCTTCCCGCCACCTCACACCCGCTGGAGCGCGTGGATGTTGCGCTGCTGACAGATAAAATCCTTGGTTTCATGGCTCGCCACCCGGCGGGCTAAACCCAAAAAAGCCCGCTAGGAAGCGGGCTTTTTTGGGGGCGGTATCGGTGGCGGAGAGCTGCGGCGCCGGTCGGTGGTGAGCAGCACCCCAACGGCGGTGAGGGCAATGCGCAGCAGCCATTTGTGGGTGGTGCTCATCGGCTTACAACCTGGGGGATAAACAGCTCGTTGTTGCTCATTACCTTCAGGTCGCAGCGCCCGCCACCCGAGTTCTCGGCGCATTCGGCGCTCACGATGCGCTCCTCCTCAAACTCGAACAGGCAGGTAGGGCAGCCCGTGCTGGTAATGACGTAGCGCTCGGCCGAAGGCCGCAGGTAGTAGGTGTTTTCACCGCCGCTGGTGAGGGGCAGGGCCATGGCCCGGTACATACCGCCGCGCAGGCCCATGCCAATGAGGTAGTACTTGCCGTTGGCATCGCTGCCGGGAGCTTTGCGCACCAGAATCTTGTCGACCACGGTGCCATCGCCAAACTGCCGGATAAAGGCCGAAGCCAGCTCGGCCCGGGGCACTTTGAAGTTGGTGGCCGTATCGGTCAGCTGCACAATCAGGCGGCTTTCCGGCTTGGCTATCACGTCGCCCTTTATGCGGTTGGGGCTGCCAAACTCCGTGGTGGCGGTTTTGCTGCTTTCGCAGGCCATCACCAGCAGCGTCAGCAACGCAAACAACCCAAGACCTAGCAGGCGCGGAAGGAATTTCATAGCTTCTGTTTTTGGTGTCTTGTTCCTTGTATCTGGTTAGCACAACACCTAACAACGAGGAACAAGCAACCAGTACCCCTTACTGGGGCTTGTAGTACTTACGGGCATTGGGCAGCTCCCGTTGGATGTCGGCAATGCGCGTACCGCTGGAAGGGTGGGTGGAGAGGAACTCGGGGGGCGCCGCGCCGCCCTTGGCTTCCATGCGCTGCCAGAAGCCAATGGCGCCATCGGGGTTGTAGCCGGCCATGGCCATAAAGATTAAGCCCAGGTGGTCGGCTTCCGATTCCTGGTTGCGGCCGTATTTGAGCAAGCCCAGGGTAGAGCCAACGCCAAACGCCTGCAAAGCAACCTGCTGGGTTACGGGGGCATTGTTTTGCAGCGCTACCGAGAGGGCCGAGCCGCCCAGCTGCTGCACCAGGCCCTGGCTCATGCGCTCGTTGCCGTGCTTGGCTACGGCGTGGGCAATTTCGTGGCCCATCACCACGGCCAGCCCGTTTTCGTCCTGGGTGATGGGCAGAATGCCGGTATAAACGGCCACCTTGCCGCCGGGCATGCACCAGGCATTCTGCTGCTTATCATCCTGTATCACGTTGAACTCCCACTGGTAGCCGGCCAGCTGCTCGGAAGCATTCTGCTGCCGGAAGTACGACTCTACTGCCACCTGAATGCGCTGACCTACCCGTTTCACCATGGCATTGTACTGCGCATTGGTGGAAAGCGGGCCTTTGGCAATGACTTCGCGGTACTGCGTGGCGGCCAGGCTGTTTATCTCGCTGTCGCTGACCAGGCTAAGCTGCCGGCGGCCGGTGATGGGCACCGTAGTGCAGGCGGTCAGAAACGCCAGGCTGGCGAGGAAGGTGAGTTTTTTAAGCATTGGAAAAAAGGGTAAGAGAAACGGAGACTCCGCTGCATAACCGCCGAAGCCGTTAGCACGTTTTGGGCCAAAGCTACGGGCCGATATACGGTCGCAGCCTGGGTAAATGTTTACTTTGTAAGCGTACAGGAGCCCGGCGCCGGGCAATACTGGAGCAAGGCCCTACGCCTGATGCCAGCGCAATGCCTGCCAAGCCGAGCTGCTATAGCCCCTAAGTTCTTCACTGCCTTCCATGAAAATCATCTGCATCGGCCGCAACTACGCCGACCACATTGCCGAGCTGCACAACGAAGTGCCCACGGCCCCGGTCATCTTCCTGAAGCCCGAGACGGCGCTGTTGCAGCGCAACCAGCCATTTTTTGTGCCCGACTTCTCCACCGACATCCACCACGAGCTGGAGCTGGTGCTGCGCGTGAGCAAGAACGGCAAGCACATCGAGGAGAAGTTTGCCCATACCTACTTCGATGCCATCGGCCTGGGGATTGATTTCACGGCCCGCGACCTGCAGAGTGAGCTCAAGAAAAAAGGGCTGCCCTGGGAGCTGGCCAAAGCCTTCGACGGCTCGGCGCCCATCTCCAGCACTTTCAGGCCCGTAGCCGACTTTGCCGACCTGGCCAACATCGACTTTCACCTGGAAGTAAACGGCGAAGTGCGGCAGCGCGGCAACTCCAGCCTGATGCTGCACCCCTTTGCCAAAATCATCAGCTTCGTATCGCAGTACATCACCCTGAAAATGGGGGATTTGATTTTCACCGGCACCCCCAGCGGTGTGGCGGCCGTAAAAGCCGGCGACCAGCTGCAGGGCTTCCTGGAAGGTGAGCAAATACTGGACCTGGCCGTGCGTTAAAGGCCTGTAAGGGCGGGGGCGTACCCAAAGGCTTGTCCCCTCCCGCCATTGAACGGCGGGCGCTGCACCGCATCGTAGTAGCGGCGCGAAGGTCTGGGCGGGGAAAGCCCCGTCCCTACATCTTAAATTTTTGAGTGCATTGTGGGTTTGAAGACGGCCTTACTTAAAACTATATCCCTGAACAAGCTGCTGGGGGCGCTGTTGCTGCTGCTGGCCCTGCAGCCAGCCCGGGTAGGCGGGCAGGAAGCCGATTCGAGCGACGAGCGGCGGCAAAAGTCCTTAGGCGAGATACTCAGCAGTGGCAAGCCCATGGTGGCAGCGGGCTACTTCCTGTTTCCCATCGCGCCGGGCCGGCCCGGTTTCCTGGCGGGCAGCATGGGCGAGCTGCGCCCCCACCACTTCCACGGCGGCCTCGACATCAAGACCGGGGGCGGGGTAAACCAGCCCGTGTACGCCTCGGCCGATGGCTACGTGTCGCGCCTCAAGCAGTCGTCGTATGGCTACGGCAACGTGCTTTACATCACCCACCCCAACGGGCTGACGACGGTGTACGGGCACCTCAACGATTTTCGTGGCCCCGTGGCCGAGGAGCTGCGCCGCCAGCAGTACGAAAAGCAGACCTACGACCTGGAGCTGATGTTTCCCAAAGACCAGTTCCCGGTGAAGCGGGGCGAGGTGGTGGCGCTGTCGGGCAACACCGGCGGCTCGGCCGGACCTCACCTGCACTGGGAAGTGCGCGACGCCCAGGACCGGCAGTACAACCCCCTGCAGTGGGGCGGCTTTCCCGAGGTGCAGGACCATGTGGCGCCCACGCTGCAGGCCCTGGCGCTGGAGCCGCTCAGCATCGACGCTCGCGTACACCGGGCGTTCAACAAAGAGGTGTTGGTGCCCAAAGTGCAGCCGGCGCCCGGTACCGCCTTCACTTGGCCCGACACCATCAGCTGCTTCGGCACCGTGGGCCTGCTGGTGCAGGGCTTCGACCGCTTCGACAACGCCTGGAACAAAAATGGCATTCAGCGGGTGACCATGCGCGTGAACGGGCAGCCGTTTTACGAGCATGTCATCGACGCCGTGCCGTTTCCGGCCGGGTCCCGCCAGATTAGCAACTTCGTCGATTACCAGCACGAGCACACCCAGGGGCGGCAGCTGCAGCGCCTCTGGATTGAGGAGGGCAACGACCTGGACTTCTACACCACCGGCCCCAGCAAGGGCCGCCTGAGCGTGGAAGCCGGCAAGGTGTACACCATCGACCTCACGCTGGCCGACTCCTACAACAACGAAACGCCCCTGCGCCTGGTGCTGCGCGGCGAAGAGCCGGCTTACTTCAAAACCCGCTCAGCGGCCGTGCGCAAGCCGGCCCTGCGCTACGAAATAAGCCGCGACCTGCTCAAGGCCATTGCGGCCGACCCCGACACCGGCGCCGTGGGAGCCAACCTGCTGCTGTACCGGGGCAACAAGCGCCTGGAGGTGCGGCCCAGCTACACCCAGCACAGCGAAAACGTGTACCTCTACGACCTGCGGGCGGGCCTGCCCGACTCCCTGCAGTTTGGCAACATCACCAAAAAGTTTGACCGCCAAACGATGATTAAGGCAGGGGAGGAGGCCGGCTACACCACCAGCCGCCTGCACCTGGCCTTTGGCCCCCAAACGCTGTTTACCAACCTCTACCTCACCACCAGCTTCAAGGCCGAGCCCGGCGGCCACGGCCTCTGGACGGTGCACAACGCCCTGGTGCCGCTTTACCGCAACGTGTTGATGACCTTAAGGCCCGCCGTAGCGCCGGCCGACCAAGCCCGCTCGGCTATCTACAGCGTAACGGCCAAGGGCGGCAAGGCCTACGTGGGCGGCACCTGGGACGAGAAAGGCCAGATTACGGCGCCTGTTCGTGCCTTTGGCTCCTTCCGCATCCTGACGGACACCATCGCGCCCAAAGCCCAGCTTATCGGCCGCCCCGGCGGGCAGCTGCTGTTCAAGGTCGGCGACGACCTGTCGGGCCTGGCCAGCTACCGCCTCTTCGTGGGTGGCCAGTTTCGCATGCTGCGCTTCGAGCACAAAAACTCTACCCTGTTCACCGTAGCCGGCGATACCCTGGGCCCCCGCCTGCGTGGCCCCGCCGAGCTGCGCCTGAAAGACCAGGCCGGCAATGAGCGGGTGCTCAGGCTCGACTTGTAAAAGAGCGCACAAAACGAGCGTTAAACACCAGTCGTTGCACGTTCTTATTTTATGTCCAACGGAGTAGCCTGGCCCGAAGCATCCAGGTAGAAGTACTTGTTCTTGCCGCGCCGCCGCGGCTGATACCGGACTGCCAGGGAATAAGAAAGCTGAACTACGGGCTGCGATACGACAGGGTGAATCACTACATCGTACTTGTCGGGCGCTACCGGCGCGTAGTAATAAACCGTACTGTGTTCTGCCTCCGCAACATTGGCGCTTTTTCCCAAGCCCAGCAAGCCCCGCCGCAAGGCTTCGAACGAGGTGCGCGAATACGCCTGGTAACCTACATAGCGGCTTGTTGGGTAAGTTGTGGTGAAGTTCTCCTCCAGGGCTTTAACCAGGGTGTCGAGCCGGAATCCGGCCGCGATGTAGGTCCGTTCCTTGGCCTTAAGTGCCTGCAGACAAGCTGCTCGTAGCTCTTCCTGGGCTTTCTGCACATCAGGGATGCTACAGTCTACCTTCACCAGGTCGTAGATTTCGGCGGGCCCGGCCAAGGCCAGGATAGTACCTAGCTGCGCGGCACGGGTGTAGGGAATGCTAAAGGTTTTTTGGAGCTCAAATCCTGCCGGCACCTCCGTGTAGCGCTTGCTGAAAAGCCGGTTGGCCGCCTGAGTTTCATACCGTGGCACCAGGGAAATAAAATCGGTGCGCAGGCTGGTGGTATCAAAGCCGCTGCCTTGCAGGCCTTTTTTGAACGTGTTGAGCCGTTCGCGCAACAGCCGCTCCGCTTCTACCTGAGTAGCCCCAATTTGTAGCACGTGGAAAAGCGCTACGTAGTGTGAGGGTACTTCATTCAGTAAGCCATTTATATGCAGCACCATCCCATTCTCAAAGCTCGCGGGAGGCTGAGCCATGCTGGCGGCCTCGCGGGAAGGAGCCTGCCAGTTGCTTTGCGCTGGCTGGTTCTGCTGATAATTGGAATTACCCATGCTTCTGTAATTGGAATTGCCCATTTCCTGACCTACTCCTGAGCGGGCCATTAATAGCATCAGTGTCAGTAAAGGGGCGAAGCGCATTGCAATTCCTGTAATTTATGGTTTGGGTAGCAAGGTATCCCATCTAGGATAAATGGGCATTTAAGTACTGCCGGACCTTCTCCTTAATCTGTCAATCCATTTCTGGTACTGTGGCTGGTTAACACGTTAGCCCCTCCGATTCGCCATTATGCTGAATGCCAGGGAGCATCTTAGCAACTTCATTGAAGAGCGAGCTGAGCCAATAAAGAGGTGCTTTGCAGCGCTCAGCATCACAGCGAGGCTAATGTTCAAATAGCTTTTGGTTTCCTGCCTCGCATTCGCCAGGCAGTAACCGGATTATTCCAGCCGTAATTCTCAACTTTGGCTTCTTACTTCTTAACCACTTTATGTTACCTGAACCCGGCCAGCCCGCCCCCGACTTCTCTGCCCCCGACCAGGATGGCAACCTCGTGACCCTGCAAGGCCTGCGCGGCAAGAAAGTCGCCCTCTACTTCTACCCCAAAGACGACACGCCCGGCTGCACCGCCCAGGCCTGCAACCTGCGCGACCACCAGGAAGAGCTGACCGCCAAAAACATTCAGGTCATCGGCGTGAGCATCGATGGCGAGGCAGCCCACAAGAAATTCGCCCTCAAGTACGAGCTGCCTTTCCCGCTGCTGGTCGATACCGACAAGAAAATCGTGCAGGATTACGGCGTCTGGCAGGAAAAGAAAAACTACGGCAAAACCTACATGGGCACCGTCCGCACTACCTTCCTCATTGATGAGAACGGCATAATCGAGAAGATTATCAAAAAGGTAGACACCAAAGCGCACGCCGCCCAGCTGCTGTAGTTTTCGCTGCACACCCGCCAAATCAATAAAATCAGCCTAGTCAGCGAAAATCTGCGATTTACCTTTGTCCGAGTGGAGGAGAGTGCTGAAATGCCAGCCACCAAGCCTCCGCAACCAAAAACCAGAAACAAGCAACCAGAAACCTGCCTCCATGTCCCAGACTGCCGAAATCGCCACCGCCGAACTCCAACAGATTGCCGCCCAGGTGCGGCGCGACATCGTGCGCATGGTGCACGCCGTGAACTCGGGCCACCCCGGCGGCTCGCTGGGCTGCACCGACCTGCTGGTGGCCCTGTACTTCAAGGTGATGAAGCACAACCCGGAAGCCTTCAGCATGGACGGCACCGGCGAAGACCTGTTTTTCCTTTCCAATGGCCACATCTCGCCGGTGTTTTACTCGGTGCTGGCCCGCGCCGGCTACTTCCCGGTAAGCGAGCTGGCTACCTTCCGCAAGCTCGACTCGCGCCTGCAGGGCCACCCCACCACGCACGAAGGCCTGCCCGGCGTGCGCGTAGCCTCCGGCTCCCTGGGCCAGGGCCTGAGTGTGGCCTGCGGCGCGGCCCAGGCCAAAAAGCTCAACGGCGACGACCGCCGCGTGTTTGTACTCATGGGCGACGGCGAGCTGGAAGAAGGCCAGATTTGGGAAGCCGCCCTGTATGCCGCCCACCACAAAATCGACAACCTCATCGGCGTCGTCGACCGCAACGGCCAGCAGATTGACGGCTCCACGGCCGAAATCGGCGGCTTGGGCGACCTGCGCGCCAAGTTTGAAGCCTTCGGCTGGCAGGTGCTCGAAGCCGATGGCAACCGCTTTGAAACCCTGCTGCCCGCCCTCGAAGAAGCTCAGGCTGCTACTGGCCAGGGCAAGCCGGTAATGCTGCTCATGGATACGCAGATGGGCTTTGGTGTCGACTTTATGATGGGCTCGCACAAGTGGCACGGCGTAGCCCCCAACGACGAGCAGCTCCAGATAGCCCTGCAGCAGCTCATGGTGGAGAAAGCCAGCGACTACTAAGCGCTGATTTCTGCCGATTTCCATGATTGCGCTGATGTGGCTCCGCTAGCCTACCGGCGCTGACGTAAATTCCTGCCCGCTGATGAGCTCCCACCCAACAACTCCTGTGCTTGTTCAAGCCACGACGACAAAAAGTCGTCTGGCTCCCCCTCTCCTGCGGAGAGGGGGCCGGGGGGGGAGGTGGGCCCTAGGCGCCGCGCTATTGCTGCTGATGAGCTGCTTCAGTGCCCAGGCTCAGAACGCGCCAATAGAAAAGCCAAAAGTCACGCGCATCCTGTTTCTGCTCGACGCCTCCGGCTCCATGATGGCTCCCTGGGAAGGCAAGCCCCGCTGGGATGTAGCCAAGCGCATGCTGGCCAAGATGGTGGACTCGCTCAATGCCTACCCCAACCTGGAGCTGGGCCTGCGCGTGTACGGCCACCAGTACCCCAACGCCGAAAAGAACTGCCACGACTCGCGGCTGGAAGTGCCCTTCGCACCCAAAAATGCCAAGGCCATCAAGGACAAGCTCACCGACCTCAAGGCCCAGGGCAACACGCCCATCACTTACTCGCTGATGGAGTCGGCCAACGACTTTCCCACCGACAAGTCGTCGCGCAACGTGCTGCTGCTCATCACCGACGGGCTGGAGTCGTGCGGGGCCGACCCCTGCGCGGCATCCATTGCCCTGCAGCGCAAGCACGTGTTTCTCAAGCCTTTCGTTATTGGCATCGGGGCCGAGAAGGATTTCGGCAAGCAGCTCGAATGCCTGGGGCAGTACTACAACGCGGCCGAGGTGAAAACCTTCCGCACGGTGATGGACGATGTGATTGCCCAGACGCTGAGCAAAACCACCGTGGCCGTGAACCTGACCGATGCCGACGGCAAGCCCGTCGAGACCAACATCAACATGACCTTCGTCAACAACGTGACGGAGCAGCCCGAGTACAACTACGTGCACTACCGCGACGCTCAGGGCAAGGCCGATGTGCTCGACATCGACGCCTTGCAGAGCTACGACCTGGTAATCAACACCGTGCCGCCCGTGCGCCAGGCCAACCTGCCCATTAAGGCGGGCAAAGCCAACGTGCTGACCTTCAAAACGCCACAGGGCACGCTTACGCTGCAGAACCCGCCGCTCACGCCCAACCCCTACGGCAAGATGCAGGCCGTGGTGCGCTCCCAGGCGGGGGCCACGGTGGTGGCCCTGCCCTTTGCCAGCAAGCAAAAGCTGCTGGCCGGCAACTACGAGGTGGAAGTGCTGACCCTGCCGCGCATCACCCGGCGCATCACCATCAAGCAGGGGCAGGACGTGAGCATCACCTACCCCGCGCCCGGCACCCTCAACATCACCTCCGACCTGCAGGGCTACGGCACCATCTACCAGCTCAACGACGACGAATCACAGACCTGGGTGTATTCCCTACCCGAAAACAGCAGCAAAGTAAACCTGCCCATGCAGCCCGGAGCCTACCGTATGGTGTACCGCACCAAGAACAGCAACGCCAGTAAATTCACCGACGTGCGCAACTTCAGCATCCGTTCCGGGCAAACTACCTCGGTGGCTATTTTCGGCAGGTGATGGTAAAAAGGGGAGGAGGCCAGAACGACAAACTCCCCTCCTTACCAAGGAGGGGATGTTCGAGCTTTAGCTCGAACTGGGGTGGTTGTAGGCGTTGAACGAAATAGCTAAAACGAAACGCCATGACAACCCTCAACAACCTCCCTCACAAGAAAGATGAGCGCAAAACCCTCCGCAACAACTTAACCCCCGCCGAAGCTAAACTCTGGAGTCAATTAAAAAACGGACAGCTCAATGGATTTAAATTCCGCCGGCAGCACAGTATCAATGAATTTATCCTGGACTTTTATTGCCCGGAAAAGAAGCTGGTGGTGGAACTAGATGGCGCCGGTCATTTTACAAGTGCCGGAAATTTGCACGACGCGACTCGTACCGAGCTTTTAGCACAACATGGTATTCACGTGCTGCGGTTTGAGAATAAATTAATCTGGTCTGACTTGGCCAGTGTTTTACACGCTATTGATTTGGCGCTGGCGGAAAGTAAATAATTGTTCTGCGGGCGCAGACGCCCACAACCACCCCCGTTGCGCTTGCAGCGCAACATCCCCTCCTTGGTAAGGAGGGGAGTTTTTTCTTCTCACTGACATCTCAACCATACTCCATGAAAGACTTCCCCTACACCGAATCCAAAGACACCCGCAGCGGCTTCGGCGCCGGCCTGCACGAGCTGGGCAAAACCAACCCCAACGTAGTGGCCCTCTGCGCCGACCTTACCGGCTCGCTGAAGATGGACGCCTTTAAAAAAGACTTCCCCGAGCGGTTTTTCCAGGTAGGCATCGCCGAAGCCAACATGATGGGCGTGGCCGCGGGCATGACCATCGGCGGCAAGATTCCCTTCACCGGTACCTTCGCCAACTTCAGCACCGGCCGCGTGTACGACCAGATTCGGCAGAGCATTGCCTACTCCGATAAGAACGTGAAAATCTGTGCCTCCCACGCCGGCCTCACGCTGGGCGAAGACGGCGCCACCCACCAGATTCTGGAAGACGTGGGCATGATGAAGATGCTGCCCGGCATGACGGTCATCAACCCCTGCGACTTCAACCAGACCAAGGCCGCCACCATTGCCATTGCCGAGCACCACGGCCCGGTGTACCTGCGCTTTGGCCGCCCCGTGGTGCCCAACTTCACGCCCGCCGACCAGAAGTTTGAAATCGGCAAAGCCGTAATGCTGAACGAAGGCACCGACGTGAGCATCTTCGCCACCGGCCACCTGGTGTGGAAAGCCATTCTGGCCGGCAAGCTGCTGGCCGAAAAAGGCATCAACGCCGAAATCATCAACATCCACACCATCAAGCCCTTGGATGAGGAAGCGGTGCTGACCTCGGCCCGCAAAACTCGCTGCGTGGTAACGGCCGAAGAGCACCAGATGCACGGCGGCCTCGGCGACAGCATCGCCCAGCTGCTGGCCCGGCAGGAGCCCCTGCCCCTGGAAATGGTAGCCGTAAACGACTCCTTCGGCGAAAGCGCCACCCCCGACCAGCTCATGCAGAAGTACGGCCTCATGGAAGGCGACATCGTGAAAGCCGTGGAAGCGGTGATGAAGCGCCGGAAGTAGGTAGTGCCCAAAGCACCATAATAAAGCCCCCGCAGCACCAGGCTGCGGGGGCTTTGCTTGTAGCAGCACTGCACTTCGCGCACGCAGCGTGGCCGGGGTGGCCAGGCTGCGTGCTGGCTGCCTCTGCAGCAGGCCCTTACTGCCAGCCGCCGCCCAGGGCCCGGTACAGGTTTACGCTTTGCAGCAGCTGGGCCTGACGCGACTCGGCCAGGCTCAGTTCGGCCTCTAGCACGCTGCGCTGGGCGGTAATAACCTCGAGGTAGGTAGCGTAGCCAGCCACGTACAGCTCGTTGGATGTGGCCACGGCGCGGCTGAGCAGCTCCACTTCCTGCTGGCGGGTGCTGGCTGCGGCGCGGTAGTTTTCCAAGCCTTGCAGGCCGTTCACCACTTCACGGAAGCCCGCTTGCAAGGCCTGCTGGTAGCGGTAGAAGGCTTCGTAGTTGCCCGCCACGGCCTGCCGGTAGTCGGCCCGGAACTGGGCGCGGTTCAGCAGCGGGCCGCTGAGGCCGGCCAGGGCTCCGTAGGCCAGCGAAGCGGGGTCGAACAGCGAGCTGGCCCGGAAGGCGTTGAAGCCCACGTAGGGCGTGAGGGTGAGCGAGGGCAGGAAAGCAGCGCGGGCCGCGTCCACGTCGGCACGGGCAGCCTGCAGCTCCAGCTCGGCCTGGCGCACGTCGGGCCGGCGCAGCAGGGCCGTGGCGGGCACACCGGCCCCGAGGCGGGCGGGCAGCACCTGTTCGGCCAGGAGCCGGCCCCGTGTAATGGGCCGGGCGTAACGCCCCAGCAGCTGGTTGAGGCTGCTTTCGGCTTCGGTGATGCGCTGGTGCGCTTCGTGGGCCAGGCTTTCGGTGCGCAGCAGCTGGGCTTCGAACTGCTGCACGGCCAGCTCGGTGGCGCGGCCGGCCTGCTTCTGCACGCGCATCAGGCCCAGGGCTTTGCGTTGCAGGGTGCGGTTGCGCTCGAGCACGGCCAGCTGGTTGTCGGCCGTCAGCAGCTCGTAGTAGTGGCGGGCCACTTCGGCCACCAGGTTGGTCGTGACCAGGTGACGGCCCTGCTCCGAGGCCAGCACGCGCAGGTAGGCAGCCTGGCGGCGGCTGCGCAGCTTGCCCCAGAGGTCGATTTCCCAGGAGCTGCGCAGGCCCAGGAAGAAGTCGGGCGTTACCGGGCCGGGAATGCGCTGCTGCCGTTCGATGTTGGGCGAGAGGTTGGTGTCGTAGTTGCCCACGCCGTTGAGGGTATAGCGGCCGTAGCGGTCGGCTCCGGCCGAGGCGGCGGCCGAAACGGTGGGCAGCAGGGCCCCGCGCCGGCCCAGGTACTGGGCGCGGGCCACTTCCACGCGCTGCAGGGCCAGCTGCAGGTCGGGGTTCTGGCGCAGGGCCGTATCCACCAACGCAGCCAGGGCGGGGTCCTGGAAAAACTCTCGCCAGGGCTGGCGGCCCGCGTTAAGCGTATCGGTGCGGGGCTGGCGGGTCGAAAAGGCCGGGGGCAGGGCGGGGCCGGCCGTGGGCTCCACGGGGGCCGCCACGCGGCAGCCGGCCGCAAGCAGAAGGAAGCAGAATAGAAAGTCGGTGAGCCGGCGCATAAGCAGCTGGGGTTTCGTGAACGGATAAGGGAGCGGTGGGTGGGCTTAGTGCGCCATCAGCTCCCCGTGCTCTACTTCGGCGGCTTGCAGGGGCTCGTCTTCCAGGTTTTTCACCTTTTCGAAAGAAGCAAACAGCACGTACAGGCCCGGAATGAGCACCATGCCGAACAGGGTGCCGATGAGCATGCCGCCCGCCGCAGCCGTGCCAATGGAGCGGTTGCCCAGGGCGCCGGCGCCGCTGGCCACCACCAGCGGAATCAGGCCGGCGATGAAGGCAAAGGAGGTCATGAGAATGGGGCGCAGGCGCGACACGGCCCCCTCCACGGCGGCGGCCCGCACGCTGGCCCCGGCGCGGCGGCGCTGCTCGGCAAATTCGATGATGAGAATGGCGTTTTTGCCCAGCAAGCCCACCAGCATCACCAGGGCTACCTGGGCGTAGATGTTGTTTTCCAGGCCCAGCAGCTTAAGACTGAGGAAGGCGCCAAAGACGCCGGTGGGCAGGCTCAGCAGCATGGGCAGCGGCAGGAGCAGGCTTTCGTACTGGGCCGCCAGCAGCAGGTACACGAAGATGAGCACCACCCCAAACACGTACAGGGCCTGGTCGCCGCTCAGGATTTGCTCGCGCGTCATGCCGCTCCACTCGTAGGCGTAGCCGCGGGGCAGCTCCGTGGCCGCCACCTTCTCGATGGCCTGAATGGCGTCGCCCGAGGAAAAGCCGGGCGCAGCGTCGCCGTTGAGCATGGCCGAGGTGTACATGTTGTAGCGCGTAAGCTGGTCGGGCCCGAACACGCGCTCCAGCTTCACGAAAGACGAGAAAGGCACCATCTCGCCCCGGTCGTTTTTCACGTGCAGGGCCAGCAGGTCGTCGGGGCGGCCGCGGTACCCGGGGGCGGCCTGCACCATCACCTTGTACATCTGCCCGAAGCGGATGAAGTTGGACGCGTAGTAAGAGCCCATCAGCGTTTGCAGCGTGCTCATGGCCCCGGCTATGGTCACGCCTTTCTTGGCGGCCATGTCCTGGTCGACGTGAATGAGGTACTGCGGGAAGTTGGGGTCGAAGCCGGTGAATACGCTCCCGATGGCAGGCTCTTTCTGCAGGGCCGCCAGGAACGCCTGCGACACCTCGGCCGTCTGCTGCAGGTTGCCGCTGCCGGACTTGTCGAGCAGGCGCAGCTCGAAGCCGCTGCTGTTGCCGAAGCCCGGCACCGTGGGCGGGGGCAGAAACTGGATGTCGGCATCGTGGATGCCCTTGGTTTTCTCTTCCAGGTCGGCAATAAAGGCGGCCACCGACTGCTCCCGCTCGTGCCAGGGCTTGAGGTTAATCATGCCCATGCCGTAGCTGGAGCCGGCCACCTCGTTTACCAGGCTGTAGCCGGCCAGGGTCGACACCGACTCCACGGGCTTGAGCTGGCTGGCAATGCGCTGCACCTGCTGCAGCACGGCTTCGGTGCGCTCCACGGTGGCGCCGGCGGGTGTGGTCACGTTCACATACACCATGCCCTGGTCCTCGGTCGGGATAAAGCCCGAGGGCAGCACCCGGCTGATGCCCCAGGTGCCCAGGCAGAAGGCCAGCAGCACCAGCAGCGTGACCACGCGCCGCCCGGCAATGGCCGACAGCAGGCCCTGGTAGCGGCCGGCCAAGGCTTCGTAGCGCCGGTTGAAGCCGGCGAAGAAGCGGGCCATCAGTCCCTTGGGCGGCTGGCCTTTGGCCGGCGGCGTGTGCTTGAGCAGCAGGGCGCAGAGGGCCGGCGTGAGCGTGACGGCATTCACGCCCGAGATGACGATGGAAATGGCCAGGGTAAGGGAAAACTGCCGGTAAAACACGCCCACCGGTCCGTCCATAAAAGACACCGGGATGAACACAGCCGACATTACCAGCGTGATGGCAATAAGCGAGGAGCTGATTTCGCCCATGGCCTCGAAAGTGGCGGCCCGCGCCGGCAGGTGCTTTTCCTGCATCTTGGCGTGCACGGCCTCTACCACCACAATGGCGTTGTCGACCACGATGCCGATGGCCAGCACCAGGGCAAAGAGCGTGAGCAGGTTGATGGAAAAGCCCAGCATCTGCATAAAGGCCAGCGTGCCTACCAGCGCCACCGGCACGGCCAGGGCCGGAATCAGCGTGGAGCGCCAGTCCTGCAGAAACAGGTACACGATGACGAACACCAGCAGGAAGGCCTCCACCAGCGTGCGCAGCACCTCGTGAATGCTGGCGTCGAGGAAGCGCGACACATCGTAGGCAATGCTGTACTTCATGCCCGGCGGAAAGCTGCTGGCCTGCAGCTCGGCCATGCGGGCCTTCACGTTGGCAATGACCTCGGAGGCGTTGGAGCCGGGCCGCTGCTTGAGCATGATGGCCGCCGAGGGCCGGCCGTCGGTTTTCGACGACATGCCGTAGGTGAGGGAGCCAAACTCCACGTCGGCCACCTCGCGCAGGCGCAGCACCGAGCCGTCGGCGTTGGCCCGCACCACGATGTTGCGGTACTGCTCGGGCTCAAACAGCTTGCCGGTGTAGCGCAGCACGTACTGCATCGACTGGGTGATGCTTGCGCCGGAGCTCTCGCCCGACTTGCCGGGGGCGGCCTCCACGTTCTGGGCCCGGATGGCCGCCACGATTTCGTCGGTGCCCACGTCGTAGGAGGCCATGCGGTCGGGCTTGAGCCACACCCGCATGGAGTACTCGCGGGAGCCCATGATTTCGGCAAAGCCCACGCCGTTGATGCGCTTGAGCTCCTGCAGCACGTTGATGTCGGCGAAGTTGTAGATGAACTTCTCGCCGGCGGCCGCGTCGTCGCTGGTGATGTTGAGGTAGAGCAGCATGGAGTTGACCTCCTTTTCGGTGGTCACCCCGGCTTTGATAACCTCCTCGGGCAGCTCGTCCAGAATGGTGGTTACGCGGTTTTGCACGCCCACGGCGGCCTGGTCGGGGTCGGTGCCTACCTCAAAAAACACGGTAATCAGCGTCACCCCGTTGTTGGAGCTCACCGAGTTCATGTACGTCATGCCCGGCACGCCGTTGATGGCGCGCTCCAGGGGCGTGGCCACGGCCTTGGCGCACACCTCGGCATTGGCGCCGGTGTACTTGGCCGTTACCGTCACCGAGGGCGGTACAATATCCGGAAACTGGGTAATGGGCAGCGACACCAGGGCCAGCCCGCCCAGCAGCACCAGAAACACCGAGATAACCAGCGACAGAATGGGCCGGCGAATGAAAATGTTGAACATAGGCGGGAGCGCTGGCCCGCATGGGCCGCGTGTAGCTTCGGAGAGAAAAAAAGGAAAGGGCCGCGCCGGTGGCTTAGCGCGCGGCCAGCAGGGAGTCCAGCACCACGGGGCGGGGGCTGATGCGCTGCCCGTCGCGCAGGCCCTGCACGCCCTCGTACACCACCTGGTCGCCGGCCTGCAGGCCGCCCCTCACCACGTAGAAGTCGCCGGTGCGGGCCTGGGGCGTGAAGCTGCGCATGCGCACCAGGCCGGCCTGGTCCACCACATACACGTAGTTTTTGTCCTGAATCTCAAACACCGACTTCTGAGGCAGCAGCAGGGCCGCGGGCAGGGTGGTGGTGAGCTGAATGCGGCCCGAGGCCCCGTGCTTGAGCACGCGCTGGGGGTTGGCAAACCGGGCCCGGAAGGCCAGGGAGCCGGTGTTGGGGTTGAACTCGCTTTCGGTGGTTTCAATACGGCCCATCTGGGGGTAGGCCGAGCCGTCGGCCAGGGTGAGGTGCACCGAGTCGGAGTGGCGCTCGGGGTGCTTCTGGCGGGCTTTCACGTACTGCAGGTATTCGCTTTCGCCCACGTTGAAGTAGGCGTACACCTCGCGCAGGTCCGATACGGTGGTCAGCAGCGTGCCTTCTTCCACTACGCTGCCCATCTTCAGCGGAATGCGGTCGATGATGCCGTCGAAGGGCGCCCGGATAAGGGTGTAGCTCAGGCTGAGGCGGGCGGCGGCTTCCCCGGAGCGGGCTTCGGCTACGCGGGCCTCGGCATCTTTCACCTTGCTGGTGGCCAGGTCCAGCTCGGTTTTGGTGATGACGTTCTTATCAACCAGCAGCTGCACCCGGCCCAGCTCTACGCGGGCGGCTGCGGCCTGGGCCTGGGCACCGGCCAGGGCTGCCTGGGCCTGGCTAAGCTTGTTCTGGTAGGCGCTGGCATTGAGCCGGAACAGGGGCTGCCCCTTTTTCACCGGCCGGCCTTCGTCTACGTAAATGTGCTCCAGAAAGCCCGCCACCTGGGCCCGCACTTCCACGTTGCGCACGGCCTGCACGTCGGCCACGTAGTCATGAAACAAGTCCTGCTCCGTGGTTTTCAGCGTCAGCACCGGCAGCACCTCCGGGGCCGGGGCTTTTTCGGGGTTCTTGCCATCGGCCGAGCAGCCGACCAGGGCGGCAGCCAGGGCCAGCGCGCCCAGCCAGTGGGGTGCAGCGGGCGGCACCAGCCGCGATAATAGAGAGAAAGGGCGGGCCCGTAAACGTAATAAGCTCATCTCAAAGGAAGTAAGGCGGGGTTGGGTTCCGGCAGGCTGACATCGCCGGCAGGGGGGCTCAGCTGTGCTAGTAAGCTGTCCTGGCGCTGCTGCTGGCCCTGGCACTGCAGCAGCAGGCGCTGGGCCAGGTGCAGCTCGGCGGTCGTGACGGCCAGTTCTTCGCTGGTGTCATCGGGCAGGTAATCGGCGTGGTTTTGCAGCAGCAGCACGTTCAGCCCCAGCGAGAGCACCAGGGCCCCACCGGCAAGCAGGGTCAACAAGCTGGAAGGACGGGAGGGGGAGCGCTGCATCACAGTGGGGCGCGGGGCGCCAGGGGAATAGCGCAAAGGTCCCGGCCCGACTTAAGAACGAGATGAGAAGCGTATGAGAAAAGATGAAAATGCGCGGCAGGTCTATGGGAATGCCTTGTAACTGGTTGATTACAAGGGTGCAGCCGGCAGCCAGACCGTGGCCGTAGTGCCCTGGCCGGGCGTCGAGGTAAGCTCCAGCCGCCCGCCGTGGCGCTGAATGATGCGCTGGGTAAGGGGCAGGCCCAGGCCGTAGCCGGGGCGGCTGAGGGCGTGGGCCGAGCGGTACAGCGGCTCGTAGATGCGCTCCAGCTCCTCAACTGTGAGGCCCGGGCCTTCGTCGCGCACGCGCAGGCGCAGCGTTTGCGCATCGGCATAGGCCACTTCGGTACGCACCGGGCCGCTGGAGTACTTGCCGGCGTTGTCGAGCAGGTTTAGCAGGGCCGTGGTCAGCAGCTCGGCGTTGCCGGGCAGGGTAAACAAGTCGGCCTCGGTTTCGATGGGCAAGGCCTGAAACGCCAGACGCCACTCCCGGCCGGGGTAGCTGGCCCGCACCAGCTGCAGGGCCTGGTTCAGGCACTCGTCCAGGCGCACCGGAACAAAGGCGGGCAGGGCCCCGTCGGCCTTGGCCAGGTTCAGCAGGCCGTTGGTGAGGGCGCTGAGGCGGCGGGCCGCTTCCAGGCTCTGGGCCATGCTCTGGCGGGCCTCGGGCAGGGTGGCGTCGTACGCCAGAGCGGTTTCCAGGGTGCCAATCAAGCCGGTGAGGGGCGTGCGCAGCTCGTGCGAGGCGTGGGACAGAAAGCTGCGCTGCGCTTCAAACGTCTGCTCCAGCCCCGCCAGCAGGCCGTTGAAGGTCTGGGCGAGCTGGGCCAGCTCGTCGCGGCCGTTGCCCTCCGACAGGCGGCGGCCCAGGTTAGTGGCCGACAAGCGGCTGGCCTGACGGCTGATGCGTGAAACAGGCCGCAGGGCGGCCCCCGCGAATATCCACCCGGCGGCAATGGTCAGGAGCAGGGCGCCGAGGTTGGCCAGCAGCAGCAGCAGGCTCAGCTGCCGCAGCTGGGCCCGGCCGGTGCGGTCTTCGGCCGACACGAAAATGCGGTAGTAGCCCCGGGCACTGTCGGGCGGGAAAGCCAGGGCCACGGTTTCGCGCCTCCCCCGGGCGGGGTAGCTCAGTTGCTGGCCGGGGCCTACGTCGGCCAGCCGCGCCAGGTTGGCCAGCTGGTCGATATGGTCGGAGCTGCTGTAGCGCAGGCTGTTGTCGGGGCCGTAAATGCTGATTTCCTCGCCGGGCAAGGTGAGCAGGTCGCCGCGGCGCAGGCTGCCTAGCCGGCCCGTTTCGAGCTTGTGGGTGCGCACCAGCAGACGCCCGGCCAGCGTGGCGCTGTTCACCAGGCGGTGCTGAAAGCGCAGGGCCCGGGTGTTGGCGCTGAAGTAGTACACAAAGGCCGAAAAGCCCAGCTGAATGGCCAGCACCAGCAGGGTAAAGCGCAGCATCAGCTTGTGGCGAATCAGCATAGGTGTTGGCTTCCAGGGTTTAGTCGGCCCGCATCACGTACCCCATGCCCACCACGGTATGAATGAGCTTGGGCGTAAAGCTGCGGTCGATTTTCTTGCGCAGGTAGCCAATGTACACGTCGATGATGTTGGTGGTGGTGTCGAAGTCAACTTCCCACACCCGCTCGGCAATGTCGACCCGCGACACGATGCGGCCCTGGTTGAGCAGCAGGTGCTCCAGCAGGGAGTATTCGCGGGTGGTGAGGTCGATGCGCTGCCCGGCCCGGGTTACCAGCTTGGCGTCCAGGTTAAGCTCCAGGTCGGCCAGGCGCAGCACCTGGGGCGTGCTGGTTTCGGCGTAGCGCTTAGTCAGGGCCCGCACCCGCAGCAGCAGCTCCCGAAACGCGAAGGGTTTCACCAGGTAGTCGTCGGCTCCGGCCGAGAAGCCGGCTTCCTTGTCGTCGAGGCTGTCGAGGGCGGTCAGCAGCAGGATGGGAATGCGTTGCCGGCTGCCGCGCATCAGCTGGCACAGCTCCACGCCGTTGAGGTAGGGCAGGTTCACGTCCAGAATAACCAGGTCGTAGGGCTGCTGCTGGTACATCGACCAGCCCGTGCGCCCGTCAAAGGCTACCGACAGCTCATAGCCTTCCGACTCAAAGCCTTTCTTCACAAACGAGGCCACCTGCGGGTCGTCTTCTACCAGCAATACTTTCATAGCTCAAAACAACAAGACAGAGTTGGTTATTCCAGTGCAGTCCGTAGCGGTGCAATTACCACTTCAGCCGGATTTCACGGGTTGATAAAGCAACTAAACGCTGGCCAAAAGTTGAAGCAGCGTAGAAGAGCGAAGGGCCGCGCCTAAGGTCTGAGGCCCGTTCAGCTCTATCATGCCACGGTAAGGGCGTACGTACTGCTGGCTGTGAACGATGCCTTTGGCGAGAGCGCCACCCCGACCAGCTTTTGCAGAAGTGCGACCCCATGGAAACCGACATCGAGAAAGCCGTGGCAGCGGTTATGTAGCGGCAGAAATAATTAATCTGTTTGCAACAAAAGCCCCCGCAGCCATAGTAGCAGCGGGGGCTTTTGTTGTAGCTAACGGTCGAGTAGTTGATAATACTAATGGTCGTAACTAATTACCCTCGTCAATTTCCAAATACCATTTTTCTTTTGCCAGATATGTACAAATTTAAAAGTCCCGCAATCGTCTTTTCCGTTTTCTTGATGGCAAAACTGGTGCGTCCCTATTTCTATTGCTCCATAGTCTTTTATTGGATAAACTTCAAGGCTTCCTGGGATAAGTATTCTTCTTAACCCCAGGTTTTGGTTAATAAGCCTTTGGGTGTTTTCAATGATTTGATTGTAATTGGTCACTCCGCCTTTATCGTGATAAAATTCTATGTCAGTTGAGAATATGCTTTTTTGTTTATTAAGGTCCTGGTTATTAAATGCGTCAAATAAAATGCTGTCTATGCGAGCAATGGTTTTATATAGTTCTTTATAAACTGGGGTGTAGTTTTTGGCTGTATTATCCGTATTCTTTTGTGGAGTTGAACAAGCTGAAATAATTGCCGTTGCTACCAAAAGAATATAAGTTCTTGTCATTGTGTGTCTCATTTAAGAAGTATGCTTTTATTCAATGCTTGCAGCCAATATTTAGGTTAGCGAAGTCATTGGTTTCGCTAATCCATCAATAGTATGGAGTAAAAATTTGGTAGTCAGGCTGCTGGTGAATGAATGAGCGAAGGGTTATACGTCAAGCAAGTCAAGGGTTGTCGAGCACCTCCTGAGCTGGGGCGCCTACTGCAAGCGCCTGGCCTGCGAGTAGGAGAGGCGGGCGGTCAGTTTGGAGCAACTCCACTACTTGGCCATTGCCGGAATCATGCTCATCAAGGCCCCCAGCCTTTATTTACTCCCAAGCTCAAAACCCTGCTTATTCCTTAGACGGTGTTATGGACTTATGAGCGAAATTAGCGGGTATGGAAATTACCCGCCGCGCTTACCCCAGCGACGTGACAGATGACGAATGGGCGTTTCTACTGCCGTACCTATTGCTGGTGCGGGAAGACGCTTGCCAGCGGCAATACCCGCTGCGTGAGCTGTTTAACGCCTTGCGCTACGTGGTGCGCACGGGTTGCACCTGGCGGTATTTGCCCCATGATTTGCCGCCCTGGGCCACGTGCTACCAGCAATGGGCCCGCTGGCGCGATGCCCGCGTGTTTGAGGCCCTGACCGATGATTTGCGTCAGGTGCTGCGCCTGAACGAAGCCCGACCCGCTGACCCAAGCGCCGTGATTTTCGATTCACGCACGCTGCAGAGCACGCCCGAGAGCGGGCACCGGGCCGGCTATGACGGCGCCAAGCGGCGCAAGGGCAGTAAGGTACACGTGGCCGTCGACACGCTGGGGCACTTGCTGGCCGCCGTCGTCACGCCGGCCAACGAGCAGGACCGGGCGCAGGTCGGTGCCCTGGCCGAGGAAGTGCAAGTGGCCTCGGGGCAGAGCGTTACGCTGGCCTATGCCGACCAGGGCTACACCGGCGAAGTCCCCGCCCAAGCCGCCGAGCAGCACGGCATCGACTTGCAGGTCGTTAAGTTGGGGCACACCAAGCGTGGTTTCGTGCTGCTGCCCCGCCGCTGGGTCGTCGAGCGTAGCCTGAGCTGGAGCGCCCGCTACAAGCGCCTGGCCCGCGACTACGAGCGCCTGGCCGTCAGTTTGCAACAGCTCCACTACCTAGCCTTCGCAGGACTCATGTTGGCCAGAGCCGCCGGTCTTAATTTGCTCTCAGGTGCATAACACCGTCTAGCAGGCTGCTGTTTATATTCCGAATAAGTAGCAAATGTTTTTCCATCATAAAGGTAGAGACCTGTTTCTCTCGTTCCTACCCAGAGATACCCAGCTTTATCCTCCAAAATTGACCATACCCACGGATTGGCTAGGCCTTCTTTTCTCGTAAAACGAGTAAAAGTTTTACCATCGTAACGGCTAAGTCCATCAGCACCACCAAACCAAAGGTTTCCCCTTTTATCTTCTATAATACGGGTAATTACGCCGGGTATGCCTTCTTTTTCGGTGAAGCTGGTAAATGATTTGCCATCATACCGGTAGGCCCCGCCCCAGCTGCTAAACCAAATGTTTCCCTTTTTGTCTTGCACTTGAGGCCAGGCCCAATTATGCGCTTTGGGCTGAGGCCCACTTTGAAATAATCTCTCTAGTTTAAGGTTGGTTATGGACTTGCCATCGAAGCTGTTTAGGAAGTCGGGGTTGGGGCGATTTTGCGCAGCAACAGGACGGTAAAGGCGAGCCAGTGCCAAGCCAGCCA